>NZ_JBFUCI010000016.1:0-35409 GCF_056405335.1 Variovorax sp. P1_H12_2 | reverse complement strand
CCTTCGGGCTTCGTCGTGGTGCAGGCCAACTCGCCCGCGGCGCGGGACATGCTCCTGATCGCGCAGGACCAGCACGGCCAGGTGCTCGATGCGATCGAGAACCGCGAAGGCTCGCGCGCCGAGGCGCTGATGCGCGAGCACAGCCGCCTCGCGCAGCGCAACCTGCGCGAGGCCCTGCATGGCGCCCAGAACCATCCGCTGCCCGGCGTGCAGCTGATTCGGCGCAGAGCATGAACCACCCCCGAAGCGCCTGCGGCGCTGCCCCCTCAAGGGGGCGATACCAGCGGCCTGGCAAAGCCAGATCCACGGTATCCCTGGGCTTGGGATGTGACGGTTCCGCGCGTTGCGGGTCACGCGATCACGTGCTGGAAAACTGAGATGAAAAGCGATATCCACTGGATGCCCGCGCGCATCACCTCCCTGCGCGACGTCAGTGCCACGGTGCGCGAGTTCGAGATCACGCCCGAGTCGGGCATCGTCGACGGGCATGAACCCGGCGCCCACCTGCAGGTGCAGGTGCTGGTCGGCGAGCCCGGTTTGGGGCGCATGCAGAACCGCTCCTATTCGGTGGTCGGCGCCCCCGACGGGCGTGGCTGGCGGATCGCGGTCAAGCGGCTCGACGACGGCCGCGGCGGTTCGCTCGCGATGTGGCGGCTGGCCGTCGGCGACCGGCTGCTGGTGAGCGAGCCACAGAGCCATTTCGGCCTCGACCTGACGGCGCCCGGCTACCTGCTGGTGGCGGGCGGCATCGGCATCACGCCGCTGGTCTACATGGCGCAGCGCCTGGGTGCGCTGGCCGAGCGCAGCGGGGTGCCGGTGCGCATGCTCTACGGCGCGCGCAATGCACAGGAGCTGGCCTACCTGCCGGAACTTCGGCAAGCCCTGGACAAGCCTGCGAGCGCGCGGGTCCAGGCCTACACCGGCAGYACGCCCATCGATTTCGCCGCCGAGATCGCCGCGCTGCCCGCGGGCGGCCAGCTCTACACCTGCGGTCCGGTGCCGATGCTCGAAGCCGTCAAGCGCGCCTGGGCCGCCGCCGGCCGGCCGCAGGCCGACCTGYGTTTCGAGACTTTCGGCAGCAGCGGCCGGCTCGCGACGCAGGCCTTCGAGGTGCGCATTCCGCGCCACGACCTGGTGCTGACCGTTCCCGTCGGCAGCACRCTGCTCGAAGCGCTCGAGGGCGCCGGCGTCCAGACCCTGTGGGACTGCCGGCGCGGCGAATGCGGCCTGTGCGCGATGGACGTGCTCGCGGTCGACGGCGAGATCGACCATCGGGACGTGTTCCTGAGCGAGCACGAGAAGGCATCGGGTCGCCGCATCTGCGCCTGCGTCTCGCGCGCGGTCGGCACGATCACGCTCGACTCCGCCTGGCGGCCCGACCCTCCGTGAGGCGCCGGACTGTCTGCGCGATCATCGCGCATTCGATTTGATGATCGCGCAGAATTTGATTCCACCGGGGCGAGCGCTAGGTGTTTGCCGGAGCCCGGGCTCGCTTGCATCTGGTCACAATATCCCCCGTCCCGCATCCCATTGAATCAGGAGAGTTCCATGCTTCGTCGCCACCTTGTCCAGGCTGCCAGCCTGACCGCCATCGCGCTGGCCATGCCCCTGGCCTACGCGCAAGACAACACCTTCAAGATCGGGATGATCCTGCCGATGACCGGCCAGCAGGCCTCCACCGGTCGCCAGATCGAAGCCGCCGCCCGTCTTTACATGGCGCAGCACGGCGACACGGTCGCCGGCAAGAAGGTCCAGCTGATCGTCAAGGACGACACCGGCCTGCCCGATGTCACCAAGCGCATCGCGCAGGAACTGGTGGTCAACGACAAGGTCAACGTGCTGGCCGGCTTCGGCATCACGCCGTCCGCGCTGGCCGTGGCGCCGATCGCGACCCAGTCGAAGACCCCGGAAGTCGTGATGGCCGCGGCCACCTCGAGCATCACCCAGGCCTCGCCCTACATCGTGCGCTCCAGCTTCACGCTGCCGCAGGTCTCGGTCGCGATGGGCGACTGGGCGCCGAAGAACGGCGTCAAGACCGTGGTCACGCTGGTGGCCGACTACGGTCCGGGCAACGACGCCGAGAAGTTCTTCAGCGAGCGCTTCGAGCTCAACGGCGGCAAGGTGATCGAGAAGCTGCGCGTGCCGCTGCGCAACCCCGACTTCGCGCCGTTCCTGCAGAAGGTGCGCGATGCCAAGCCCGACGCGCTGTTCGTCTTCGTGCCCTCGGGCGCCGGTGCGGCGGTGATGAAGCAGTTCCTCGAGCGCGGCATGGACAAGGCCGGCATCAAGATGATCGCCACCGGCGACGTGACCGACGACGACCAGCTCAACGACATGGGCGACGGCGCGCTCGGCGTGGTCACCTCGCACCACTACTCGGCGGCCCATCCCTCGGCCATGAACAAGAAGTTCGTGGAAGACTTCCAGAAGGCCAACAAGAACATGCGGCCGAACTTCATGGCCATCGGCGGCTATGACGGCATGCGCGTGATCTACGAGGCCCTCAAGACCACCAAGGGCCAGGGCGGCGGCGACGCGCTGCTGGYCGCGATGAAGGGCCAGGTCTTCGAGAGCCCGCGCGGCCCGGTGCTGATCGACGCCCAGACCCGCGACATCACGCAGGACGTGTACCTGCGCCGTGTCGAGAAGAAGGACGGCCAGTTCTACAACGTCGAGTTCGACGTCATCAAGGCGGTCAAGGATCCGGGCAAGACCAAGTAAGCCAGCCGAAGGGTTCCGGACAGTCGCATGCTGACAATACTTTTCGATGGCATCGCCTACGGCATGCTGCTGTTCGTGCTCGCGGTCGGCCTGGCCGTGACCCTGGGGCTGATGAACTTCATCAACCTCGCGCACGGCGCCTTCGCGATGGCCGGGGGCTATCTCACGGTGTTCGCGATGCAGAAGCTGGGCGTGCCCTTCCTGCTCTGCCTGCCGCTGGCCTTCCTGGTGGTCGGCGCGGCGGGGGCGCTGCTCGAACGCACGCTCTACCGGCCGATGTACGGCAAGTCGCACCTGGACCAGGTGCTGTTTTCCATCGGCCTGGCTTTCATGGCGGTGGCCGCGGTCGACTATTTCGTCGGCTCCTCGCAGCAGAACATCCACCTGCCCGAGTGGCTGCGCGGCCGCACCGAGGTCGGCGACGGCGCGCTGCTGCTGGGCATGGGTCACTACCGGATCTTCATCATCGCGGTCTGCGCGCTCCTGACCGTGGTGCTGCAGCTGATCCTCTCCAGGACCCGCTTCGGCAGCCGGCTGCGCGCCGCGGTCGACGACCCGCGCGTGGCGGCCGGGCTGGGCATCAACGTCAACGTCGTGTTCCTGCTCACCTTCGCAGTGGGCTCGGGGCTGGCGGGACTGGGCGGCGCCCTGGGCGCCGAGATCCTCGGGCTCGACCCGACCTTCCCGCTCAAGTACATGATCTATTTCCTCATCGTGGTGTCGGTCGGCGGCACCTCGTCGATCACCGGGCCGCTGCTGGCCGCGCTGCTGCTCGGCATCGCCGACGTGGCGGGCAAGTACTTCATTCCGAAGATGGGCGCCTTCACGGTCTACCTGCTCATCATCCTGATCCTGATGTGGCGGCCGCAGGGGCTGTTCACGCGCAAGGGGGGCAAGTGATCATGAGCGACGCCGGGCCGCCCCAAGGCGCGAAGACCCCCTCGGGGGGCAGCGAGGAGACGCGAGTGCCGAGCGTGGGGGCACAGTCCTTCCAGCAACCGTTGCTTGAAAAAGCGCGCTGGCGGCCCTGGGAATACGCGCTCTGGGCGCTGGCCTTCGTGCTGCCGCTGGTCATGCCCTCGCACGCGCTGATGATCAACGAGATCGCCATCGTCGCGCTGTTCGCGATGTCGCTCGACCTGATCCTCGGCTATGCCGGCGTCGTCTCGCTCGGCCACGCGGGCTTCTTCGGCTTCGGCGCCTACGCCGCGGCGCTGTTCGCCAAGCACGTGATGCCCGATCCGACAGTCGGCCTGCTGGTGGCCGTCGTGCTGTCGGCCGCCCTCGGCGCGGTTGCGAGCATCACCATCCTGCGCGGCAGCGACCTGACCCGGCTCATGGTCACGCTCGGCACCGCGCTGCTGCTGCTCGAACTCGCGAACAAGCTCGACTGGCTGACCGGCGGCGCCGATGGCCTGCAGGGCGTGGAGATGGGGCCGGTTCTGGGCTTCTTCGCCTTCGACATCTCCGGTCGCACGGCCGCCTGGTACTCGCTGTCGGTGATGCTGCTGCTGTTCCTGCTGATGCGCCGACTGGTGCACTCGCCCTTTGGCGCCACGCTCAAGGCGGTGCGCGACAACCGGCTGCGCGCGATGGCGATCGGCATCCCGGTGGTTTCGCGGCTGGCCGTGATCTACACCGTGGCCGCGGCGATCGCGGGCGCCGCGGGCGCGCTGCTGGCGCAGACCACCGGCTTCGCCTCGCTCGACGTGCTGGCCTTCGACCGCTCGGCCGACGTGCTGCTGATGCTGGTGATCGGCGGCGTGGGCTGGCTCTATGGCGGCATCGCGGGCGCGATCGTCTTCAAGCTGCTGCAGGACACGCTGTCGACCGTCACGCCGCAGTACTGGATGTTCTGGATCGGCCTGATCCTGGTGCTGCTGGTGCTGGTCGGGCGGGATCGGCTCTTGAAGCCCTGGAACTGGTTCGGCGCGCGAAAGGCGGTCCGGTCATGAGCCGTACTCCAGCGAGCGAGATCGTGCTGTCCGCCACCGGCCTGGTGATGCGCTTCGGCGGCATCACGGCCACCAACGATGTCTCGCTGAACCTGCGGCGCGGCGCCCGCCATGCGCTGATCGGTCCCAATGGGGCCGGCAAGACGACGCTGATCAACCTGCTGACCGGCGTGCTCACGCCGACCGAGGGCCGGATCGTGCTCGAGGGCGAGGACATCACGCGCCTGGCGCCGCACCGCCGGGTCGCGCGCGGCATGGTCCGCACCTTCCAGATCAACCAGCTGTTCGATTCGATGACGCCGCTGGAGACGCTGGCGCTGGTGGTGTCGCAACACACCGGCGTCGGCGCGCAATGGTGGCGCCCGCTGGGGTCGTCGAAGGCCGTGGCCGAGCGCGCCGGGCAGTTGCTCGAGCAGTTCCGGCTTGCCGACGTCGCGCAGCAGCAGACCAGGCACCTGGCCTACGGCAAGCGCAGGCTGCTCGAGATCGCGATCGCGCTGGCCTGCGAGCCGCGCGTGCTGCTGCTCGACGAACCCGTGGCCGGCGTGCCGGCCGGCGAGCGCGAAGAGCTGCTGGAGACCGTGGCGGCGCTGCCGGCCGACGTGTCGGTGCTCCTGATCGAGCACGACATGGACCTGGTGTTCAGCTTCGCCGACCGCATGACCGTGCTGGTCAACGGCTCGCTGCTGACCGAGGGCGACCCGGACACGATCGCCAACGATCCGAAGGTGAAAGAGGTCTATCTCGGCCATGGAGCCGTGCATGAGTGAATTGCTGCGCATCGAGAACCTGAGCGCCGGCTATGGCGAGGCCGTGGTTGTGCACGACATCGCGCTGGCGCTCGGCGAAGGCCAGACACTGGCGCTGCTGGGCCGCAACGGCACCGGCAAGACCACGCTGATCAACACGCTGGCCGGCGCCACGCGCCAGCACGGCGGCAGCATCACGCTGGGCGGCGCGGCGCTGCACAAGCTGCCGCCGCACCAGCGCGCCGCGGCGGGCATCGGCTGGGTGCCGCAGGAGCGCAACATCTTCAAGTCGCTCACGGTGCACGAGAACCTCACGGCGGTGGAGCGGCCCGGACGCTGGAACCCGCAGCGCGTCTACGAGATGTTCCCGCGCCTCGCGGAGCGCAAGGGCAATCTGGGCACGCAGCTGTCGGGGGGCGAGCAGCAGATGCTCGCGGTCGGCCGGGCGCTGGTGCTGAACCCGACGCTGCTGCTGCTCGACGAGCCGCTCGAGGGACTGGCGCCGATCATCGTCGAGGAACTGCTGCGCGCCATCCGCCGCATCACCCGCGACGAGGGCCTGGCGGCCATCATCGTCGAGCAGCATCCGCAGGCGATCCTTGCGATTTCCGACGAGGCGGTGGTGCTGGACCACGGCACCGTGGTGCACGCCGACCATGCGGCCACCCTGCGTGCCCAGCCCGAGGTGCTCGAACGCCTGCTCGGGGTTGGCCGCTAGGGCGCATCGGCCTACACTCGCCGGCCACGATCCAGGCTGATCGGAAAGGCGAACCATGGCATCGATTCGACAGGAAATCCAGGTCGCGGCGAGCGCCGAGACAATCTGGGACGCGGTCCGCGACGTTGGCGAGATCCACCGCCGGCTGGTGCCGGGTTTCGTGACCGACTGCTGGCTCGAGGGCGACACCCGCATCGTCACCTTCGCCAACGGCCTCGTGGCGCGCGAACTGATCGTCGATTGCGACGATGCGGCGCGGCGCCTTGCCTGGTCCGCGAGCGGGGGCCGCCTGACGCACCACAACGCCTCGCTGCAGGTGTTCCCCGAAGACGCCACCCACAGCCGCCTGGTCTGGATCGCCGATCTGACGCCGCACGAGATGGCGGCCCCGATCGCCGCCATGATCGCCGACGGAATGCGGGCGATGAAGAAGACCCTCGAGGCCTGATTCCCGTCTTGCCCAGCGCGCTCTTCACGGGAGCCGCAGCGGAACCGGCTTCGCCGGGCCGCAGTGCGGCGCCCCCCGGCAGGGGGGTGGGCGGGCTACACGCAGTGAGCCCAACC
This sequence comes from Variovorax sp. P1_H12_2, assembly GCF_056405335.1. NCBI lineage: Bacteria > Pseudomonadati > Pseudomonadota > Betaproteobacteria > Burkholderiales > Comamonadaceae > Variovorax > Variovorax sp. P1_H12_2. Next base: position 28,702 of record NZ_JBFUCI010000016.1, on the reverse strand, counting down.
TGGGGGGCGAGCTCAGTACCCCACGGTGAAGCGCTGGCGAGGGTGCTTCGGGGATTCGATCTCGTCGACCATGGCGATCGCATAGTCCTCCATCGAGATCCAGCTCTTGCCGTTCGCATCGCTCAGCAGGCCGTCGCCGCCGAGCCGGAACCGGGTCGTGCGCGGGCCCGGCTCGAAGATCGCGGAGGGCGACAGGAAGGTCCAGTCGAGCGACTTTTCCGCGCGCAGCGCGGCCAGCATCACGCCGCCGGCCTTCGCTTCGGGCTTGTAGGCATCGGGGAAGCCGGGCGTGTCGAGCAGCGCCACGCCCGGCGCGACCTCCAGGCTGCCGGCGCCGCCGACCACCAGCAGGCGCGGCACGCCGGCCTTCCTGGCCGCAGCGACGAGGGTTGCGGCATCGGTGCCGCCGGCGAAGCGGGTCGCGCTGAGCACGGCGTCATGGCCGCGCAACAGGGGAACCAGGGCGTCGACCGATGTCGCGTCGGCGGCCTTCACGGTCAGCCCGGGACGGGCTTCGACGCCGTCGACCTTGCGCGCGATGCCGGTGACGCTGTGGCCGCGCGCCAGCAGTTCGTGGGCGATGCGTGAACCGGCGCGGCCGGTGATGCCGAGGAGGGCGATCTTGCTCATGTTGGATCCTTGGGTGGTGGTTGGAAAAAGGGCGATGCCGTGCTTCAGCCGAGGGAAGCCGTCGGCGGCAGTGCGCCGATCAGGGCGTCGAGCTGCGCGGCCCARGCCTCGGGTCGGCCGAGGTAGCGGCCGGTGTCCAGCGGCGTCAGCCGGCCGTCGGCGGTGGCGAGCGCCAGGGTCGGAAAGCCTTGTCCGCCGGCCCTGGCCAGCCAGCGCCGGCTGTCGTCGATATGGCGCTGGGTGGGCTCGCCGGCCAGGAAGTCGAAGGTGTCGGAAAAGGCCGCGGCATCGAGGCCGAGTTCTGCGGCCAGTTCGCGCAGAACCGCTGCCTCGGCGATGCGGCGGCCTTCGACATAGTGGGCGCGCTGCACGCGCTCGATCATGTCCAGCCCGCGGCCGGCCTCTGCCTCGGCCGCGAGCACCGCGGTCAAGGGCGGCGCGGAGTCCAGCATCGCGCCGGTGTCGTTCAGGAGTCCGTCGAAGTAGGCGGCGCCGAAGGGCTGGCCGCTGAGCTGGGCGATGCGATGGTCATGCGGCATCACGTAGTCGCGCCATTCGGGCGTGATGGCGCGCCGGTTGCTGCCGGTGAGCATGCCGCCGCCGTGGAATTCGATGGACAGGGCCGGCACGCTGCGCGCGGCTTCGATCAACGGCGCCGCGGCATAGCACCAGCCGCACAGCGGATCGAAGACATAGTGCAGGGTCGCGCGCCGGGGAAGGGGGGACGATTCAGTCATGGCCCGAATCGTATGTTTCTTGATTCGATCGAAAAACCCCGTAGCATGCAATTGTTTGTTGCTTGATTCGATCGAATATGGACCGCATCACCGCCGCCGAGGTTTTCGTCCGGATCGCCGAGCGCGGCAGCATGACCGCCGCCGCCGAGGCGCTCGACATGTCGCGCGCCATGGTCACCCGCTACCTGGCGCAGATGGAGCAGTGGGCCGGCGCGCGGCTGCTGCATCGGACGACGCGCCGGCTGAGCCTCACGGAGGCCGGCGAGGAAACGCTGGCGCGCTGCCGCCGGATGCTCGAGGCCGCGGCCGAGATGGCGATGGCCTCCAGCGCCGGGGCGGACCAGCCCCGTGGACTGCTGCGCGTCGCCTGCGCGCAGTCGCTGGCCCAGGACGTGCTCGCGTCGGCGGTCGCCGACTACCTGCGCCGCTACCGCCAAGCAGCGATAGACCTCCACATCGACGCCCGGCCGGTGAACCTGGTCGAGGAGCGCATCGACCTGGCGATCCGCATCACCAACGAACTCGACCCGAACCTGATCGCCCGCCCGCTGGGCCGCTGCGCCTCGGTGATCTGCGCCTCGCCCGCCTACCTGGCCGCGCACGGCACGCCGCACAGCGTGCAGGACCTGGCGACCCACAACTGCCTGACCTACTCCTACTTCGGCAAGAGCCTGTGGCAGTTCGATCATGGCGACGAGCGCATCGCGGTGCCGGTCAGCGGGAGGCTCAGCGCCAACGAGTCGCAGGTGCTGCTGGCGGCGGCCCTCGAGGGCGCCGGCATCACGATGCAGCCGGCCTATTCGGCCAACGGGCCGATTGCGCAAGGCCGGCTGGTGGCGCTGCTGCCCGGCTTCGTGCCGCAAGGCCTGGGGGTCTACGGCGTCTACGCGTCGCGGCGCCAGATGCCGGCTTCGCTGCGGGTGCTGCTGGATTTCCTGGTGCTGCGCTTCGCCGACCCGGCCCACTGGCCGCCGCAGGAACTCAGCCCTCCGGCCCCACCGCGCGGTAGAGCGCGCGCACGAAATCCGACTGCGTGATCATGCCGGTGAGGCGGCGCTCGCCGTCGATGATCGGAATGTGGTGGTGCCCGCCTTCGGAAAAAAGCGGCACCAGCTCCGCCAGTGGGCGCTCCTCGCTGGCCACGCGCACCTGGCGCGTCATGATTTGGCCCACCACCTCGGGCTTGCTCGACATCACGCTGCGGGTCGCACGGATCAGGTCGCGCAGCCGCCCGCCGATGCCGTCGTGGTGCTGCAGGTCGATCTGGCGGAAGAAGTCGGCCTGGGTGACGATCCCGACCACCCGACGCGTGCGGTCGATCACCGGCAGCGCCTTGATGCGGCGCTCGTGCATCAGCGACCAGGCCTCCTGCAAGGGCGTGCCGAACTCGGCCACCACCAGGTCGCGCGACATGATGTCGACGCAGCGCACCGTGCCCAGCCGCCGGCGCCAGGATTCCATCTCGGTCTCCCGGATCAGGGTTTCCAGGTCGTCGCGGCTGATGTCCAGCACCTGGTTGTAGCGTGCCAGCACGGCGTCGATGTCGGCGGAGCTGAAGCGGGTATCGGCCGTGGGCTGGCGCGGCGCCAGCTGCACATGCGGGTAGCGGCGGCCGGTCAGGCTGTTGTAGGCCACGCCGGCCAGCACCAGCAGCAGCGAATCGAGCATCACCGGCAGGAAGGCGAAGGGCAGTTCGCCGGTGTGCGTGAGCACGGCCAGCAGCGCCACGGCGCCGCCCGGCGGGTGCAGGCAGCGCAGCGCGAACATCAGGCTGATGGCCAGCGCGGTCGCCAGCGCACCGACCCAGACGGCGTCGGGCAGCCAGCGGGCGCAGGCGACCCCGACCAGCGCCGCGAGGGTGTTGCCGCCGATCACGGGCCAGGGTTGCGCCAGGGGGCTGGCCGGMAGCGCGAACACCAGCACCGCGCTGGCGCCCAGCGGCGCGACCAGCCAGCCGCTGCCACCGGCCAGCCATTCGCAAACCAGCCCGGTGAACAGCAGACCGAACGCGGCGCCCGCGGCCGCGCGCAGGCGTTCGCGCCCATCGACCGGGGTCCGGCCGGGCAACCAGGCGCGCGCGAAACTCCGCAGGTCTTCGGTCCGCATCACTTCGTCTTTGCGCCGGGCAGGAGCATGGCGCGCGGCGCATGAAGTCGTCGCTGCCCGAGGCCAGGAACACCGCGGAACCGGCTTTGCCGGGCCGCTGGTGTTGCCCCCTTGAGGGGGGAGGCGGCTACACGAAGTGAGCAAGCAACGGGGGTGGGCGTCATCAGGCTGCCTCGCCGCCGGCGACCAGTCGCCCGATCTCGGGCCAGCGCCCGTGCAGCCAGACCCAGGCCACCAGCCCGACGCTCAGCATCAGCAGCGAGGTGGCGGCCAGCCACAGCGTGGAGTGCATCACCAGCGGCGCGATCACGCCGGCGACCACGCCGTTGGCCGTGGAGCCGATCACCGCCTGCAGCGACGAGGCCATGCCGCGGCGCTCGGGGTGGAGGTCGAGCACCAGCAGCGTCACCACCGGCACCATCAGCGCCCAGCCGAAGGCGAACACCGCCAGCGGCCAGAGCGCCCAGGCGGCATGCGGCGGGAAGAGGGCGTTGGCGGCCACGTTGACGACCGAAGTCGCCAGCATGATCACGAAGCCGTCGCGGATCTGCCGCTTCGGTGCCACCTTGCCCGCCATGCGGCCGCTGGCCCAGGCGCCGGCCATGATGCCGCCGATGGTCAGGATGAAGAACCAGAAGAACTGCGTCGGCGCCAGCGCGAGGTGATCGCCGAGGAAGGCCGGGGCGGCCAGCACGTAGAGGAACATGCCGTTGAACGGCACGCCGCTGGCCAGCGCCAGCAGCAGGAAGCGCGGGTCGGAGCACAGGTCCCAGTAGCCGCGCATCAGGTGCCGGACCTCGAAGGGTTGGCGTTGGTCCAGGTGCAGCGTCTCGGGCAGCAGCTTGAAGTTGGCAACCCACAGCACCACGCCGACCCCGACCAGGAACCAGAAGATGCTGTGCCAACCCAGGTGGACGAACAGGAAGCCGCCCACGATCGGCGCGATCGCCGGCGCGATGCCGAAATAGATCGTCACCTGGCTCATGACCTTCTGCGCCTCGGCCGGCGGGAACATGTCGCGGATCACCGCGCGCGAGACGACGATCCCGGCACCCGTCGACAGGCCCTGCAACGCCCGGAACAGGACCAACTGCCCGATGGTCTGCGACAGCGCGCAGCCCAGCGATGCCACGGTGAAGACCGCCAGGCCCCAAAGCACCACCGGCCGGCGCCCGAAGCTGTCCGACAGCGCGCCGTGGAACAGGTTCATGAAGGCGAAGCCGAACAGGTAGRCCGACAGCGTCTGCTGCATCTCGCCCGGCGTGGCGCCGATCGAGCGCGCGATGCCCGAGAAGGCCGGGATGTAGGTGTCGATGGAGAACGGGCCCAGCATGCCCAGCACCGCCAGCAGCACGGCCAGCGCCCAGCGCGGCGCGCGCCAGAGTGTGTCGGCATCGGGGTTCATGGCGGTGTCTCCAGTCTTTTCTTGTGCTCTGAAAAAAGAAGGGCGCCCTAGGGCGCCTTCCTTGTCCTGCTTGCAGCGAGCCTACAGGGTATCAATAAAACTGCGCAGCTTGTCCGAACGCGACGGGTGCTTGAGCTTGCGCAGCGCCTTGGCTTCGATCTGGCGGATGCGCTCGCGCGTCACGTCGAACTGCTTGCCGACTTCTTCCAGCGTGTGGTCGGTCGACATCTCGATGCCGAATCGCATGCGCAGCACCTTGGCTTCGCGCGGCGTCAGGCTGTCGAGGATGTCCTTGACCACGTCGCGCAGGCCGGCCTGCATCGCGGCCTCGATCGGCGCCGTGTTGCTGCTGTCCTCGATGAAGTCGCCCAGGTGCGAATCGTCGTCGTCGCCGATGGGGGTTTCCATCGAGATCGGCTCCTTCGCGATCTTCATGATCTTGCGGATCTTGTCTTCCGGGATCTCCATCTTGGCGGCCAGGATGCCGGCGTCGGGCTCGAAGCCGAACTCCTGCAGATGCTGGCGGCTGATGCGGTTCATCTTGTTGATGGTCTCGATCATGTGCACCGGGATGCGGATGGTGCGCGCCTGGTCGGCGATCGAGCGGGTGATGGCCTGGCGGATCCACCACGTCGCATAGGTTGAGAACTTGTAGCCGCGACGGTATTCGAACTTGTCGACCGCCTTCATCAGGCCGATGTTGCCTTCCTGGATCAGGTCCAGGAACTGCAGGCCGCGGTTGGTGTACTTCTTGGCGATCGAGATCACTAGGCGCAGGTTGGCCTCGATCATTTCCTTCTTGGCATCGCGCGAGGAGGATTCGCCCTCGTTCATGCGCTTGTTGATGTCCTTGAGCTCGGCCAGCGGCACCACGACGCGCGACTGGATGTCGGTCAGGCGCTGCTGCAGCTCCTGCACCGGCGGGATGTTGCGCGCCATCACGGCGCTCCAGGGCTTGCCGGAAGCGGCCTGCTTCTCGACCCACTTGAGGTTGAGCAGGTTGGAGGCGACGCGGTGGCCGTTCTTGTCGTAGCCGCTGAAGTCGCGGATGAACTCTTCCTGCGGGAAGCCGCACTTGTCCACGATGATGCGGCGCAGCTCGCGCTCCTTCTTGCGGACGTCGTCGACCTGGGTGCGAACCAGGTCGCACAGCTTCTCGATCGTGCGGGCCGTGAAGCGGATGGTCATCAGCTCTTCGGACACGGCCTGCTGCGCCTTGGTGTACGCCGGCGTGCCGTAGCCTTCTTTTTCGTAGATCTTGTGGATCTTCTCGAACAGCGCGGCGATGCGATCGAAGCGCTCGAGCGCGTCGCGCTTGAGTTCCTCGAGCTTCTTGGTCAGCGCCTTGGAGCCGCCCTTGCCGTCGTCGTCGTCTTCCTCGTCGAACTCGTCGAAGTCTTCCTCGGCCACGTAGTCGTCGGCCTCGTTGGGGTTCGAGAAGCCGTCGACGATGGTCGAGATCACGACCTTGCCATCACGGATCGTGGCGGCCATTTCGAGGATCGCGGCGATGGTCGCGGGCGAAGCCGAGATCGCTTCCATCATGGCCATCAGGCCGCCTTCGATGCGCTTGGCGATTTCGATTTCGCCTTCGCGCGTCAGCAGCTCGACCGTGCCCATTTCGCGCATGTACATGCGGACCGGGTCGGTGGTGCGGCCGAACTCGCTGTCCACCGTGGACAGGGCGGCTTCGGCTTCTTCTTCGGCTTCCTCGACCGTGGTGGCGGTCGGGGCGGTGTTGTTCAGCAGCAGCGTTTCGGCGTCAGGCGTCTGCTCGTAGACGGCCACGCCCATGTCGTTGAGCATGGTGACCACGACTTCCATGGTCTCGGCGTCGACCAGCTTGTCGGGCAGGTGGTCGGAGATTTCGCCGTGCGTGAGGTAGCCGCGGGTCTTGCCCAGCGTGATCAGGGTCTTCAGGCGCGAACGGCGCTTGGCCAGGTCTTCCTCGGACAGGACGGTCTCGTCGAGGCCGAACTCCTTCATCAAGGCGCGTTCCTTCGCCTTGCTGATCTTCATGCGCAGCGGCTTGACCTTTTCCTCGGTCGTCGTGGCCGCCGGTTCTTCACCGACCAGTTCGTCCTCGATGTCGGACAGGTCGACGTCGCTGGACGTCGCTTCGTTGCCGGCCTTGGGCTTGCGGCCGCGCTTGGCGCCGGTGGCGGTGGAGGTGCCGGCGGCCTTGGGCGGAYGGCCCACTTTCTTGGCGGCGGGCTTGGCGGTGGTGGGTTCGGCAGGGACAGTCGTTTTGGTGGGCACGGTTTTCACTTTCGTTGCGGCAGACGCCTTGGAGGCGACGGCAGCCGTCTTGGTAGCCTGCAGCGCGGCGGACTTCGACGGTTTTTCTGCAGCGAGCTTCTTGGCAGCGGACACGGCAGGCTTCTTTGAACTGGGCATACGACCTCGTACAACAAGATGGACCAAGCGGAATCACACGCGCCTCAAACCCGGCGCAGGCAGGAGCACAAACACTGCGGCGTCGGGGACATGAATCCTCGAACGGCCGTCAAAAGGCAAGATGTCGGGCGAACATTTGGTGTGCAGTCCTTGCGGTGTATTGACCCGTTTCCCGTTGGGAAGTGCATTGCGCATGGGGTCGGCCCGGAGGTGCTGCTGTCGCTCTTGCCTAATTCGCTAGACGCCGGCGTCTCACTAGCCCGCTGGCGTCTAACTAAGCCTTACATTATAGCGCGCTGTGCGTTTTTCAAGCACTGTTTGAGCTCGGATTGAGGCGATTGCGCAACTCCAGCCGGCGCATCTCGAGCGCCTTGTAGCGCTCCAGCGCCCGTGGATCGCTGCCGACGGCGGCGATCGCCTCGCTCTGCTGGGCCTTGAGCAGGTCGTCCAGCATGTAGTCGAGGACATTGCGCAGCTCCCGCGCCGCGTCGGCCGCCTGCTCGCCCTCGGCGTCGCCGACCGGGCCGCCGTCGGGGCCGGTCATGACCCGCACCGCCAGCGACTCGAAGGCGAGGCCGCGCAGGCCCTCGCGCAACGCCGCCCAGGGCTGGGTGCCGTGCTCGTGGGCCTGGCTGTCGAGCCAGGCGAAGAGCTGGCCGTGGTCGCCGGGGAGGTCGCACAGCAGGGCGTGCAGTTCGTGCGACAGCGCCTCCCATTCGGCAGGATTCGAAAGCACCAGCCGTGCCGCCACGTCGGCCCGGCTGGTCGGCAGGCGGCGCCCGCCGGGCGGAGGGCGCGGGGCGGGCGGGCGGAAGGACTTGAAGCGCTTTTTTCCGGGGCCGGCGCGCGATTGCTCGTCGAACCACTGGTCACGGCTGTCCCAGTCGTCGTCGGAAAAGGGCGCTGGGGCGCGGGCCGGCGCCGGGGCGGGCGGCCGCGGTGCCGCTGCGGGCGCCCAGAGCTCGCCGAGCTCCTGGGCGCTGAGCTGCGCCAGGGCGGCCAGCTCGCTCAGCAGCTGGCGCTTGAGCGCCCCCTCGGGCAGCGCGCTCCACAGCGGCCGGGCATTGCTCGCCATGTGGGCCCGGCCTTCGGCGCTCGACAGCTCGCAGCCTTCGCGCGCCGCCTCGATCAGGAAGCGGCTCAGGGGCGTGGCCTCGCTCACGAAACGCGCGAAGGCATCGGCGCCGAACTCGCGGATGAAGCTGTCGGGGTCGTGCTCGGCCGGCAGGAACAGGAACTTGATGCTGCGCACGTCGGTGGCATAGGCCAGGGCGCCGTCGAGCGCCTTGCGCGCGGCGCGCCGGCCGGCGCTGTCGCCGTCGAAGCTGAAGACCACCGATTCAGTGAAGCGAAAAAGCTTCTGCACGTGTTCAGGCGTGCAGGCGGTGCCGAGCGTCGCCACCGCATTCGGGAAGCCCAGTTGCGCCAGCGCCACCACGTCCATGTAGCCTTCGGTGACCAGCGCATAGCCGCGGTCGCGGAAGGCCGCGCGCGCCTCGTAGAGGCCGTAGAGCTCGCGTCCCTTGCTGAAAACCGGGGTTTCCGGCGAATTCAGGTACTTGGGCTTCTCGTCGCCGAGCACCCGGCCGCCGAAACCGATGCATTCGCCCTTGACGTTGCGGATCGGGAACATCACGCGGTCGCGGAAGCGGTCGTAGCGCTTGGCATCGCCGCCTTCGTCGGCCTCGCCGACGATCACCAGGCCGCTTTCGGCCAGGAGCGGATCGTCGTAGTCCGGAAACACGCTGGCCAGCGAGCGCCAGCCGGCCGGCGCATAGCCGATGCCAAATTGCCTGGCGATCTCGCCCGAGACGCCGCGGCCCTTGAGGTACTCGATGGCCCCGGGCGACTGGCGCAACTGCTTGCGGTAGGCCTCGCCGGCCTTCTCGAGCACCTCGGACAGCGTGGCCTGCTTCTGGCGTTGGCCGGCTGCGCGGGCGCGCTCCTCGGGCGAGGCATCGTCTTCGGGCACCTGCAGGCCGTACTGGCCGGCCAGGTCGTGCACCGCCTCGACGAAACCCATGCCGGCGTGCTCCATCAGGAAACCGATCGCGTTGCCGTGCACCCCGCAGCCGAAGCAGTGATAGAACTGCTTGGTCGGGCTGACCGAGAACGAAGGCGATTTTTCCCCGTGGAAAGGGCACAGGCCCATGAAATTGGCGCCTGCCTTCTTGAGCTGGACGTAGCGTCCGACGATTTCGACCACGTCTGCGCGTGCGATCAGTTCCTGGATGAAAGAAGCGGGGATGGTCATGTAGGCTCGGAACTCCAAATGATACGCAAGCCGTCAAGCCCACACCGGCCCCACGAACCGCCGATGGCCCGGAACCACCGAATGATCCGCCATTCCATCACCCATGCGGCCGGCCCCGTGCTGCGCCATCCGCTGCGTTTCGCCTGGCAGGCGCTCAAGAGCTTCAAGGCCAACCACGGCCTGCTGCTGGCCGGCGCGGTCGCCTACTACGCGCTGCTGTCGATCGTGCCGCTGCTGATCGTCAGCGTCATCGCGCTGTCGCATTTCATCGACCAGGAGGCGCTGCTCGGCGCGGTCGGGCGCTACCTGGCCTGGCTGCTGCCGGGCCAGTCGCAGGCGATCGTCGCCGAGCTGTCGAACTTCCTGACCCATTCCGACGTGCTCGGCCCGGTGCTGCTGGTGACGATGATCTTCTTCAGCTCGCTGGCCTTCACGGTGCTCGAGAGCGCCATGGCGGTGATCTTCCACCACCGCAAGGCCGACCACTCGCGCCACTTCCTGATCTCGGTCGTGATGCCCTACATCTACATCCTGTGCCTGTGCATCGGGCTGCTGCTGGTGACGCTGGTGTCGGGCGCGCTGCAGGTGATCGGGGAGGAAAGCGTCGAACTGCTGGGGTACCGCTGGTCGCTGTCGGGCGTTTCGGGCGTGCTGCTGTACCTGCTGGGGCTGGGGGGCGAGATCTTCATGCTGACCTCGCTCTACCTGGTGATGCCGGTGGGCCGGCTGCGGCTGCGCCATGCGCTGATCGGCGGCGTGACCGCGACCCTGCTGTGGGAGGTCACGCGGCGGGTGCTGGTGCTCTATTTCGCGACCCTGTCGCAGGTCAACGTGGTCTATGGCTCGCTGACGACCGCGATCGTGGTGCTGCTGAGCCTCGAGATCGCGGCCACGTTGGTGCTCTTCGGCGCCCAGGTGATTGCCCAGTTCGAGCGCCTGGAGCGAACCGGAAGCCTCAAGCCGCCCGACGACCAGGAGGGCGGCCTGGGCGAGACTAGCGCGGCGCCAGCCGGATCGCGCCGTCGAGCCGGATCACCTCGCCATTGAGCATGTCGTTCTCGATGATGTGCCTGGCGAGCTTGGCGTAGTCCTCGGGCGTGCCCAGGCGCGAAGGGAAGGGCACGCTGGCGGCCAGCGCGTCCTGCACTTCCTGGGGCATGCCGAACAGCATGGGCGTGCCGAAGATGCCGGGCGCGATCGTCATGTTGYGGATGCCGCTGCGTGCCAGGTCGCGCGCGATCGGCAGCGTCATGCCGACCACGCCGCCCTTCGAGGCGCTGTAGGCGGCCTGCCCGATCTGGCCGTCGTAGGCCGCGACCGAGGCGGTCGAGATCAGCACACCGCGCTCGCCGGTGGCTTCGGGCTCGTTCTTGCCCATGGCGTCGGCCGCGAGCCGGATCATGTTGAAGCTGCCGATCAGGTTGACCGTGACGGTCTTGCTGAACACCGCCAGCGCGTGCGGCCCGTTCTTGCCCACGGTCTTCTCGGCCGGCGCGATGCCCGCGCAATTGACCAGCCCGACCAGCTTGCCCAGCTTCTGCGCTGCGGCGACCACCGCCTGGCCGTCGGCTTCCTGGCTGACGTCGCACTTGACGAACACCCCACCGATCTCTTTCGCCACGGCCTCGCCTTTTTCGGCCTGCATGTCGGCGATCACCACCTTGCCGCCGTTCGCCGCGAGCATCCGTGCCGTGCCTTCGCCGAGTCCCGAGGCGCCGCCCGTCACGATAAAAACCTTGCCGTTGATTTCCATGTCGATCTCCAGATGTTTGGCGGCCATTATCGAAGACCGGAACCACCCAAAAAAAAGGCCCTGTCCGAAGACAGGGCCCTGAATTGGATCCCGAAGGACCCAAGGAGACAATCGTCGCCCGCTCGAAGCGGGCTTTGAAGAGAGGCCGGCTAAGCTTAGCGCTTGCGGGTCGCGGTCTGGGCGGTGCTCTTGGCAGCGTTCACGGCGGTGGTCTGCACGGCCTGGAAGTTCGCTTCGGCGACGTCGGAAGCTTGCTTGACGGCCTTTTGCACCGATTCGAAAGCGTTGTTGGCGGCAGCCACGGCGCTCTTCATCACGGCAACGGCGGTTTCCGAGCCGGCCGGGGCGTTCTTGGCGGCGCTGTCGACCAGGCCGACGAAGGCTTGCTGGGCTTCAGCGGCCTTGACTTCGAAAGCCTTGGTGAATTCGGCGCCGGTGCCTTGGGCGATGTCGTACAGGTGACGGCTGTAGGCAGCGGTCTTCTCGGCCAGGGGCTGGAACAGGCTGGCTTGCAGCGACAGCAGTTCTTGCGCGTCCTTGACGCTGAGCAGGGCTTGCGTGGTGCCGGCGGCTTCGCTGAGCGCAGCCTTGGAGGCGGTCACGTTCAGTTCGACAAGCTTCTCGACGCCTTCGAAGGCCTTGGTCGTCAGACCGAACAGGGTTTCGAGGCCGGCTTTTTGCGAAGAGATGATTTGGTCGGCGGTGAGGGACATGTGGATGCTCCAGTTGAATTGAAAAGGTCGGATCTCGCTTTGAGCTGCCCCTTCACTCATGTTGCGGTGCAGCATGGCCTCAAGTATAGACAGCCGCGTGATTCGAACAAGGGGTTTTTGCTGCTGTGCAGCAATTTAGAACGCGCCTTCTAAATCGTGTCCGCGGACAATGCTCCGCATGCGTGCGTTCAATTCCGGCCAGTTCGTTCTGCCCCTGCCCGCCGGCCATCGCTTCCCGATGGGGCGCTATGCCTTGCTGCGCGAACGGCTCGAGGCCCGGCTGCCCGAAGTCCGGATGATGGAGGCGCCGCGTGCCAGCGACGGCGAGCTGGCGCTGGCCCATACGCCGCAATGGATCGCGGCCATCAGCAACGGCAGCGCCGCGCCCGAGGCGATGCGCGAGATCGGCTTTCCATGGAGCGAGGCGATGGTCGAGCGCTCGCGCCGGTCGGCTGGCGCGACCATTGCCGCCTGCCGCACCGCGCTGGGAGAGGGCGTCTCGGCTAACATGGCCGGAGGCACCCATCACGCGAGCGCCGGCAAGGGCGGCGGCTTCTGCGTCTTCAACGATGCCGCAGTGGCCGCGCGGCTGATGCAGGCCGAGCAGGGACGGCGCGGGCGCTTGCCGCTCGGGGTGGCGGTGATCGACCTCGACGTGCACCAGGGCAATGGCACGGCCAGCATCTTTCGCGACGACGCCAGCGTCTTCACGCTCTCGCTGCACGGCGCGAAGAACTTTCCGTTCCGCAAGGAGGCGAGCGACCTGGATGTGGAACTGCCTGACGGCTGCGGCGACGCCGACTACCTGGCCGCGCTGGAGCAGGCGCTCGACGAGCTGGAGCGGCGCTTCACGCCCGGCCTGGTGATCTATCTGGCGGGTGCGGACCCGTTCGAGCGCGACCGGCTGGGCCGTCTCAAGCTGAGCTTCGACGGCCTGGAGGCGCGCGACCGCCGGGTCTTCGATTTCGCCTGGCAGCGCCGCATTCCGCTGGCCTTCGCCATGGCAGGCGGCTATGCCAGCGATATCTCGGAGACCGTGCAGGTGCAGCTGGGCACCTTCAGGGTGGCGCTCGAGTACTGGCGGCGCTGGCAAAATGCCGCGCCATGAGCGTTCGACCGTCCCCCCATTCCCGCAGCAGCTACCGCAGCTTTCGCAGCATCCCGACGCGCTGGGCCGACAACGACATGTACGGCCATGTCAACAACGTCGTCTACTACGCCTGGTTCGACACCGCGGTCAACTCCCTGCTGATCGAGCGCGGGGCGCTGGACATCCACCAGGGCACGACGGTCGGTTTCGTGGTGGAGACCCAGTGCAATTATTTCGCGCCGCTGGCCTTCCCGCAGGCGGTGGAGGCGGGCATCCGGGTGGCGCACGCCGGCAGTTCCAGCGTGCGCTACGAGATCGCGCTGTTCGCCGAAGGTGCGGAAACGGCCGCGGCACAGGGCCATTTCGTTCACGTCTACGTGGACCGCGCCACCCAGCGCCCGGTCAAGCTGCCGCCCGCCCTGCAGGCCGTGGTCGACGACCTGAAATAAGAACACCCCTTTCCAGGGTCCTCGCGGAACCGGCTTCGCCGGGCCGCTGAGGACGCCCCCGGAAGGGGGTGGGCGGCTACACGCAGTGAGCCAACCTGGGGGTGAATTACATCTTTTTGACTTCGGCCATGCCCTTGGCTTCGTCGGCCTTCGCCTGCTTCTCGCAAGCGTCCTTGGCATCGCCCTTCAGGTCGTCGCACTTTTCCTTGGCGACTGCGTAGGCGGCCTTCACCTTCTCTTCCGCCACGTTGCGGGCATGGGCCTTGCTGGGCTTGTATTGCTGCTCGAGCTCGGCCATGGCCACGTTTTCCTTGCCCTTGGCGTCCTTCTCGCAGACGTCCTTGGCGTTGTCCTTCAGCGTGTCGCACTGCGCCTTCGCGACCTTGTAGTCGGCCTCGATCTTCTCCTTGCCGACCTTGTATTCGTCCGAGGTCATGGCGCTGGCCTGGCCGGCGACCAGGCAGGCCGATGCGATGGCGAGCATCAGGAAATGTTTTTTCATCGGGTGTTCTCCAGAGTTAAGCATTGGGTGTGACGAGGCGGGCGTCGTCCTTCAGAGCCGCTCCGTCCAGATCTCCGAGGGGCTGCGGCCATCGCGGCTTTCCCAGTCGGCGACCTGCTTCTCGGCCTCCTCCCGGCTGATGCCGTGGCGTTCCTGGATGCGGCCCAGCAATTGGTCGCGCTTGCCGGCGATGACGTCGAAATCGTCGTCGGTCAACTTGCCCCATTGCTCCTTGACCTTGCCCTTGAACTGCTTCCAGTTGCCTTCGACGGTGTCCTTGTTCATGACGTATCTCCTTCAGTTTCAGATGGTTGCTCGCCGACCGGAGCGCTTGCTGGCCGGCGTGAGGACACTCTCGCTTGACGCCGCTGTCGCCCTGGTAGGACGCCCGGGGAAGGGACCGTAGGCACTTGCCGACGCGGCCCGTGATAATCGAACGCACACCGAAATCCGGAGACCAGCGCGCCGCACCATGATCATTCACAGCCTGCTCGATACCGACCTCTACAAGTTCACGATGATGCAGGTGGTCCTGCACCACTTTCCGGGCGCGCGGGTGGAGTACCGGTTCAAGTGCCGCAACCCCGGCATCGACCTGGCGCGCTTCGCGGTACAGATCCGCGAAGAGGTGCGGCATCTCTGCTCGCTGCAGTTTCGCGAACCCGAGCTGAGCTACCTGCGCTCGATGCGCTTCATCAAGAGCGACTTCGTCGACTTCCTCGGGCTGTTCCGCCTCAACGAGAAGTACATCGACATCGTGCCGCAGCCCTCGGGCGATCTGGAGATCAGCATCAAGGGGCCGTGGCTGCACACGATCCTGTTCGAGATCCCGGTGCTGGCGATCGTCAACGAGGTGTACTTCCGCAACACCCAGCCGCAGCCGGACCTCGCCGAAGGCCGGCGCCGGCTGGAGACCAAGATCGCCCAGCTGCAGGACGACAAGCTCGCCGACCTCAAGATCGCCGACTACGGCACCCGCCGGCGCTTCTCCAAGGACTGGCATGAAGAGGTGCTGCGCACGCTGGCCGGCCGGCTCGGCGCGGTCACCACGCCAGCGCCGCTGCACGCGATGTCGAAGCTGCCGCAGCTCGCCGGCACCAGCAACGTGCTCTACGCGATGAAGCTCGGCCTGATCCCCCTCGGCACCATGGCGCACGAGTACCTGCAGGCCTGCCAGGCCCTGGGTCCGCGGCTGCGCGACAGCCAGATCTTCGGCTTCGAGTCGTGGGCCCGGGAATACCGCGGCGACCTCGGCATCGCGCTGTCCGACGTCTACGGCATGACCGCCTTCCTGCGCGACTTCGACCTTTATTTCTGCAAGCTCTTCGACGGCGCGCGCCACGACAGCGGCGATCCCTTCCAGTGGGGCGAGCGCATGCTGGCCCACTACATCGCCAACCGGGTCGATCCGCTGACCAAGACGCTGATCTTCAGTGACGGCCTCACCGTGCCCAAGACCATCGAGCTCTACCAGCAGTTCCGCGGCCGCTGCCAGCTGGCCTTCGGCATCGGCACCAACCTGACCAACGACCTCGGCTACGAGCCGCTGCAGATCGTCATCAAGATGATCCGCTGCAACGACCAGCCGGTGGCCAAGCTCTCGGACACCCCGTCCAAGAACATGTGCGAGGACGAGCGATACCTGGCCTATCTGCGCCAGGTCTTCGAGATTGCGCAGCCCGTCGCATGAGGGCCGCACGGTTTTCCAGCCGCTGGCTGCGCCTGCTGGCGGCCGGCTCGCTGACGATGGCCTTCCCGGCGCTGGCCGCCGCCGCCGATTTCGATGGCGGCAGCCTGTCGCCGTTGTGGGGCGTGCCCTTCGCCGGCATCCTGCTGTCGATCGCGCTGCTGCCGCTGCTGGCGCCTTCGTTCTGGCACCACCACTACGGCAAGGTGTCGGCGGCCTGGTCGCTGGCCTTCCTGCTGCCCTTCGGCCTGATCCATGGCGCTCCGCAGGCCGGGGCCCAACTGGTCCATGCGCTGCTGGCCGAGTACATCCCGTTCATCATCCTGCTCGCGGCCCTGTACGCGGTGGCCGGCGGCATCCACATCCGCGGCAACCTGCGCGGCTCGGCGGGCCTGAACACCGCGATCCTCGCGATCGGCGCGGTGCTGGCGAGCCTGATGGGCACCACCGGCGCCTCGATGCTGCTGATCCGGCCGCTGATCCGCGCCAACGACAACCGCAAGCACAAGGTGCACGTGGTCGTGTTCTTCATCTTCATCGTCTCGAACGTCGGCGGCTCGCTGACGCCGCTGGGCGACCCGCCGCTGTTCCTCGGTTTCCTGAAGGGCGTCGACTTCTTCTGGACCGCGCAGAACATCCTGCCCGACACCCTGTTCGTGGTCGGCGCGCTGCTGGCGCTGTTCTATGCGCTCGACCGCTTTTACTTCCGGCATGAGGGCGTCACGCCCTTCGACCCGACGCCCGACACCCGCAGCCTCGGCTTCGACGGTGTGGTCAATTTCTGGCTGCTGGGCGGCGTGCTGTTCCTGGTGCTGCTCAGCGGGGTCTGGAAATCGCCCGTGAGCTTCGACATCCAAGGCACCGTGGTCGGGCTGCCGGGCATCGTGCGCGACGTCGGCCTGGTCGCGCTCACGCTGCTGTCGCTCAAGCTCACCGCGCCCAAGGTGCATGCCGACAACCAGTTCGGCTGGGGCCCGATGGCCGAGGTGGCCAAGCTGTTCGCGGGTATCTTCCTGACCATCGTGCCGGTGATCGCGATGCTCAAGGCCGGCCGGGACGGCCCCTTCGGCGCGATCGTCTCGGCCGTGACCCGGCCCGACGGCCAACCCGACCCGGCGATGTACTTCTGGGCCACCGGCATCCTGAGCTCCTTCCTCGACAACGCGCCGACCTACCTGGTGTTCTTCAACACCGCCGGCGGCGATCCGCAGGCGCTGATGACAACCTACGCGACGACGCTGGCGGCGATTTCCGCCGGCGCCGTCTTCATGGGCGCCAACACCTACATCGGCAACGCGCCCAACCTGATGGTCAAGGCGATCGCAGAGAGCCGCGGCGTGCGGATGCCCAGCTTCTTCGGCTACATGCTGTGGTCGGGTGCGATCCTGATTCCGCTGTTCGTCCTCACCACCCTCATCTTCTTCCGTTGACCATGACCAAAGCCAAAGTCCTCGTCGCCCGTTCGATCTTCCCCGAGACCATCGCCCGGCTCGAGGCGCATTTCGAGGTCGAGTCCAATCCCAACGATGAAGACTGGAGCCCGGCCCAGCTGATCGGGAAGCTGCAGGGCAAGCAGGGCGTGTTCACCACCGGCAGCGAGCGCATCGACGCCGCACTGCTCGCGGCCTGCCCCGAGCTCAGGATCTGCGCCAACATGGCGGTCGGCTACAACAACTTCGACCTCGACGCCATGACCGCGCGCGGCGTGCTCGGCACCAACGCGCCGGACGTGCTGACCGAGACCACGGCCGACTTCGGCTTCGCGCTCCTGATGGCGACCGCGCGGCGGATCGCCGAGAGCGAGCATTTCCTGCGCGCCGGCAAGTGGAAGAAATGGAGCTACGACATGTTCTCGGGCTCCGACATCCATGGCTCGACGCTCGGCATCATCGGCATGGGCCGGATCGGGCAGGGCATCGCGCGGCGCGGCGCCCTCGGCTTCGGCATGAAGGTGATCTACCACAACCGCTCGCGTCTCGACGCCGGGCTCGAGGCCGAATGCAAGGCCAGCTACGCGAGCAAGGAAGAACTCCTCAAGACCGCCGACCATGTCGTGCTCGTGGTGCCCTACACGCCGGCCTCGCACCACACCATCGGCGCCGCCGAGCTGGCGCTCATGAAGCCGACCGCGACGCTGATCAACGTCGCGCGCGGCGGCATCGTCGACGACGCGGCGCTCGCCGCCGCCTTGCGCGACGGCCGCATCGCCGCCGCCGGTCTCGACGTCTTCGAGGGCGAGCCCAGGGTGCACCCCGACCTGCTCACCGTGCCCAATGTCGTGCTGACGCCCCACATCGCGAGCGCGACCGTGCCGACACGGCGCGCGATGGCCGACCTGGCGGTCGACAACCTGATCGGCTTCCTGGTCGACGGCAAGCCGGTCACGCCGTTGAATCCTGCCGTGCTTGCGGGCCACTGACGCCCGTGATCGAGACCTGGATCCTGCTGGCCCTCGCGGCCCTGAATTTCATCCTCGTGCTGTGGCTGCTGCTGCGCCCGGCACCGGTTCCCGACCCCTCGGCGCTGATCGCCGCCCTGGGCGCCGGCAACGAACGCGTCGAGCGCGAACTGCGCCACGAGATCAGCGATTCCGCGCGCGGCGCGCGACAGGAAACCGCGCAGGCCTTCGCCACCTTCCAGCGGGCGCTGCTGCACCAGGGCGCGGAATCCACGCGCACGCAGAACGCGCAGATCGACGCCTTCGCGCAGCAGCTCGCGCTGCTCCAGAAGACGCTGGCCGACACCTTGAACACGCAGCTCCAGGGTTTGAGCGAGGCGAATGCGCGCCGGCTCGCCGAGGTGCGCGCGACCATGGAAACCCAGCTCGCGCAGCTGCAGCAGAGCAACACCGCCAAGCTCGACGAGATGCGCAAGACGGTCGACGAGAAGCTGCAGAGCACCCTCGAGGCCCGGCTCGGCGAGAGCTTCAAGCAGGTGGCCGACCGGCTCGAGCAGGTGCACAAGGGCCTGGGCGAGATGCAGTCTCTGGCCGTCGGCGTCGGCAGCCTGCAGCGCGTGCTGACCAACGTGAAGACCCGCGGCGTGTTCGGCGAGGTGCAGCTCGAGGCGCTGCTCGAGCAGGTGCTGACCGCCGAGCAGTACGCGCGCCAGGTCGAGACCAAGCCGCGCAGCGGCCAGCGGGTCGACTTCGCGATCCGCTTTCCGGGCCGCGGCGGCGATGGCGCGCCGGTCTGGCTGCCGATCGACGCCAAGTTCCCGCGTGACGACTACGAGCGCCTGCTCGACGCCCACGAGCGCGCCGATGGCCCCGCCGCCGAGCTGGCGGCCAAGGCGCTGGAGGCGCGCATCCGCAGCGAGGCCCGCTCGATCGCCGAGAACTACCTGGCGGCGCCGCACACCACCGATTTCGCGATCCTGTTCCTGCCGGTCGAGAGCCTCTATGCCGAAGTGCTGCGCCGGCCCGGCCTGATGGACGCCATCCAGCGCCAGCACCGTGTGACCCTGGCCGGACCGACCACGCTGCTGGCGATGCTCAACAGCCTGCACATGGGCTTTCGCACGCTGGCGCTGGAACACCAGGCCTCCGAGGTCTGGAAGGTGCTCGGGGCGGTCAAGACCGAATTCGAGCGCTACGGCGAATGGGTGGCGCGCATCAAGGAGCAGGTGGCCAAAGCCTCCGACACGCTCGACAAGGCCGACACCCGCGCCAAGCAGATGCGGCTTGCGCTGCGCAAGGTCGAGGCGCTGCCCGAGGCGCAGTCGCAGGTGCTGCTGCCTCCGACGGCCGACAGCGAGGGC
This sequence comes from Variovorax sp. P1_H12_2, assembly GCF_056405335.1. Taxonomy (NCBI): domain Bacteria; kingdom Pseudomonadati; phylum Pseudomonadota; class Betaproteobacteria; order Burkholderiales; family Comamonadaceae; genus Variovorax; species Variovorax sp. P1_H12_2. Next base: position 9,220 of record NZ_JBFUCI010000016.1, on the reverse strand, counting down.
GACGACCTCCCGTGAAAGGTTCCGAACTGCTGCGCGTCATCGGCGCCCAGGTGTGCCTGCATGCCACGATGGCGGGCATGCGTCTCGCCACACCGCTGCTGGCGTTGCAACAGGGGCACAGCGCGGCCGCGGTCGGCGTGCTGATCGCGCTGTTCGCGCTGACCCAGGTGTTCCTGGCCCTGCCGGCGGGGCGCTTCGCCGACCGGCACGGGTTCAAGCGGCCGCTGTGGCTGTCGGTCCTCGCGGCGTCGGCCGGTGCCGGGCTGGTGGTGGTCTTCCCGGTGTTTCCGGTCATGTGCCTCGCCGCCTTGCTGACCGGCGGCGCCACCGGCGCGACGGTCATCGCGCTGCAGCGGCACGTGGGACGCTCCGCCACCAACGCCACGCAGCTCAAGCGCGTGTTCAGCTGGCTGGCGATCGCGCCCGCGGTGGCCAACTTCGTCGGGCCTTTCCTGGCCGGCATGCTGATCGACCACGCCGGCCGCGCACCGGCGGACCTGCTGGCCTACCGGGTGTCGTTCGCGGTCATGGCGGCCCTGCCGCTCATCTGCTGGATGCTCGCGCGCGGCGCGCACGAGCCGCCGCGGACCGCCCCGGCGGCGGGTGCCGCGCAGACCCGCGCGTGGGACCTGCTGCGCGAACCGATGTTCCGCCGCCTGCTGTTCGTCAACTGGCTGCAGTCGTCGAGCTGGGATGTCCACGCCTTCGTGCTGCCGGTGCTGGGCCACGAGCGGGGCATCAGCGCTTCGGTGATCGGCTCCATCCTCGGCGCCTTCGCCATCGCGGCGGCCGCCATCCGCGTGGTGCTGCCCCTGATCGCCTCGCGGGCGTCGGAGCGCAGCGTGATCCTGAGCTCCACGGTGGTCACGGCGCTGGTGTTTGCGGTCTATCCGTTGCTCGACTCGGCCCTGACCATGGGCCTGTGCTCGGTGATCCTCGGCTTCGCGCTCGGGGCGGTGCAGCCGATGGTGATGAGCATGCTGCACCAGATCACGCCGCATGCGCGGCATGGCGAGGCGCTGGGCCTGCGGCTGATGACCATCAATGCATCGAGCGTGGCGATGCCGATGCTGTTCGGCTCGCTCGGCGCCCTGATCGGGATCGCAGGGGTGTTCTGGGTGGTGGGAGGCGTGCTCGCCCTCGGGGCGCGTGCGACCTGGGGCTTGAAGGTCTGAAGCGTCGATGGCGGGGCTGGCGCAGCAGGCGCTTCGCCCCGAAGACGACCGGGCCTGAGCGCCCCGGTCAGAGCTTGTAGAAGCGCTTGATGGTGTCCCAGGCGTCGGCGGGTGCGTCGACGTACTCGATCAGCTTCACGTCGTTGGGCGAGATCACGCCTTCCTCGGCGAGAAACTCGAAGTTGATCAGCTGCTTCCAGTAGTCCGAGCCGAAAAGCACGATCGGCACCGGCTTGGCCTTGCGGGTCTGGACCAGCGTGATGACCTCGAACAGTTCGTCCAGCGTGCCGAAGCCGCCCGGAAAGGCCACCAGCGCCTTCGCCCGCATCATGAAATGCATCTTGCGGATCGCGAAATAGTGGAACTTGAAGCTCAGCGCCGGCGTCACGTAGGGGTTGGCTTCCTCTTCCATCGGCAGCGCGATCGCCAGCCCGACCGAGATCCCGCCGCCTTCGTAGGCGCCGCGATTGGCCGCCTGCATGATGCCGGGGCCGCCGCCGGTGCAGACGAAGAGCTTGTCCTCCGGGTCGCAGTCATTGCTGTATTGGGCCACCAGCTTGCCGAAGGCGCGCGCCTTMTCGTAGTAGTGCGAGCTGCGTGCCAGCTTGCGCCAGCGTTCCGCGGCCACGCTGTCGCCGGCGGCATCGGCCTGTGCGATCAGTGCGCCCGACTCCTCCTCGCTGCGAAAGCGCGCGCTGCCGAAGACCACCACCGTGTTCTCGATGCCGTGGGCGCGCATCTCGATGTCGGGTTTCATGAGCTCGAGCTGCATGCGCAGGCCGCGGGTCTCGCGGCGCAGCAGGAACTCGGGGTCGGCGAACGCCAGCCGCGAGGGGTCGGTATGCAGCGGCAACCCCTTGTCCGCGTGGGACTGCAGGGTGGCCCAGGCGTCGGCGAGCCGCTTGTCGTGAAGGTCGTGTGTGCTGTTGTTGTCCATGGTCGTGCAGGCAAAAGCGGGTTCTGGATTGTGCGCGTTGCAGGTTTCGGGCCTGGGGAAGGTCACGCGGACGGCCACACGCAAAAAAGGCTCCCGCGGGAGCCTTTTCTTTCGTGAGTGGCGGCCATTCAGACGCGCTTGCGGTATTCGCCCGTGCGGGTGTCGATCTCGATCCGGTCGCCCTGGGCGACGAACAGCGGCACGCCGATATCGAAGCCCGTGGAAATCTTGGCCGGCTTCATGACCTTGCCCGAGGTGTCGCCCTTGACGGCCGGCTCGGTCCAGGTGATTTCGCGCTCGACGCTGGTCGGCAGTTCGACCGAGATCGCCTTGCCGTCGTAGAACACCACTTCGACCGGCATGCCGTCCTCGAGGTAGTTGAGCGAGTCGCCCATGTTCTCGGCTTCGACTTCGTACTGGTTGTACTCGGTGTCCATGCAGACGTACATCGGGTCGGCGAAGTAGGAGTAGGTGCACTCCTTCTTGTCGAGCACGATCTGGTCGATCTTGTCGTCGGCCTTGAAGACCACTTCGGTGTTGAAGTTGGCGATCAGGCTCTTGAGCTTCATGCGCACGGTGGCGGAATTGCGGCCGCCGCGGCTGTATTCGGTCTTGAGGACGACCATCGGGTCCTTGCCGTGCATGATCACGTTGCCGGCGCGGATTTCTTGAGCGATTTTCATAAACAGGGGTCTCTGGATGTAAGAAGCCGCTCGTTGCACATGCACCGCGGCGGGTTCAGCGGAAGCTGCGACTGACGAAGCCAGCGAAGCTGACTCGGCGCCGGAATTCCGCAAAGCTCGCAATTTTAGCTTTTTTGGGCGATGAAACGCTGCAGGCGGGTCAAAAGGTCCTCTTGCCCGAGCAGGCGAGAGCGCGCCGCCAGGCTCGCCGATGCCCAGGATCCAAGGGTCGCCCGGTCCAGAACCGGCAGTTCGCCGTCGCCGATGCCGCTCCAGAGATGGTGGAATCCGCGCAGCGAAGGGGGCGCCTCCAGCCAGTCCAGGAAGGCATCGAGCTTGCTGTGGTGGGCATCGTCGTCCTGCGGATAGATCTGCCAGACGAAAGGGGCGCCGGCCCAGAGCGCGCGCACCAGCGAGTCCTCGCCGCGGACGAAATTGAGGTCGCAGGCCCAGAGCAGGCGGTCGAAGTCCGGCTGCGGCAGGGCGGGCAGCCAGGTGATGGAGAGGGCGCCGCGCCGGGCCGGGCCGGGCGGCAGCGCGGCGCTGGCGCGCCCGGCGGTCACCAGCAGCCGGGTCGGTTCGGCCGCACTTTCGAACTGCGCCAGCAGCGCATCGAGCGCCGGCGGCTCGTAGCAGAACAACGAAACCAGCCGCTCGCCTTGCCAGGCGATGCCCTGGCGCTGCAGCCAGGCGGCGCGGTCGAAGCGCTCGCGCTGCGCCAGCAGGCCCGGTTCGCGCAGCACCCCGCCCGTGCGCCCGGTGAAGCCCGGATAGTAGAAGTGCTTGGTCAGGCCGGCGCCGGGTTCCCGGAACACGGGCGAGGGGAGGCCGTGCAGCCGCTCGACATAAGGCTCGGCCGAGAGGTATTCCAGATTGATCCAGCGGCGGCTGGCGCCATCCTGTCGCCTTTGTTCGGCGAACCGGGCGATGGCTTCGGGTGCCGGATCGCAGCCGAAGGCCTCGATCAGCACGTCGGGCGCCGGGGCCGCGGCGGCCGCCTGCGCGGCGCCGGCCGGCGTCCACGGGACGACCGCGACGCCCTCGCAGCCGCCGGGCGCCATCCACGCCAGGGCCGCCGGGTCGTCGATCCACAGCCGAACCGTGTCGCCTTGCCCGGCCAGGGCGGCCGCGAGGCGCCAGCAGACGCCGACGTCGCCATGGTTGTCGATCACCTTGCAAAAAATATCCCAGCGCATCGCGGGATACTCTACAGCCCCTCATGAAGACACCGGAGACAGCGCCCATGGCACATCACTCGGCCGACATCCTCTGGCTCCGCGGCGGCCAGGATTTCGTCGGCAACCGATACAGCCGCCGCCACACGATCCGCTTCGACGGCGGCGCCGAGTGGGTCGGATCTTCCTCGCCGCATGTGGTGCCGGTGCCGCTCTCGGACCCCTCCGGGGTCGATCCCGAGGAGGCTTTCGTCGCCTCGCTGTCGAGCTGCCACATGCTGTGGTTCCTGTCGATCGCGGCGTCCCGCGGCTTCTGTGTCGAGCGCTATGCCGACAGCGCCAGCGGCCGGATGGGCCACACGGCCGACGGCAAGATCGCGATGACCGTCGTCACCCTGCATCCGGAGGTGCAGTTCTCGGGCGACTCCCTGCCGTCGCGGGAGCAGCACGAGGCGATGCATCACTCGGCGCACGACCAGTGCTTCATCGCCAACTTGGTCAAGACCGATGTCCGCTGCGAGCCGGTGCTGGTGGCCGCCGCGCCACAATGAGGGCGATGTCAGAGACCCGACCCGCGCATTCCGACCAGCTCCTCAGCGAAGTGGCGGCATTGCCGCAGTTGCCTGGCGTCTACCGCTATTTCGACGCCGCGGGCGCGGTGCTCTACGTGGGCAAGGCGCGCAATCTCCGGAAGCGGGTGGCGAACTACTTCCAGAAGAGCCACGGCGGCACGCGAATCGGCCACATGATCTCGAAGATCGTCCGCATGGAGACCACCGTGGTGCGCTCCGAGGCCGAGGCGCTGCTGCTCGAGAACAACCTGATCAAGTCGCTCAAGCCGCGCTACAACATCCTGTTTCGCGACGACAAGAGCTACCCGTATCTCAAGATCGCCTCCCACGCCTTTCCGCGCCTGGCCTACTACCGCGGCGCGGTCGACCGCAAGGATCGCTACTTCGGCCCCTACCCGAGCGCCTGGGCCGTGAAGGAATCGATCCAGCTGCTGCAGAAGGTCTTCAAGCTGCGCACCTGCGAGGACACGGTCTATGCTAACCGCACCCGGCCCTGCCTGCTCTACCAGATCAAGCGCTGCACCGCGCCCTGCGTGGGCCACATCGGGCCCGAGGCCTACGCCCAGGACGTGGCCAATGCCGAAGCCTTCCTGATGGGCGACACGCAGGCCGTGCTGACCCAGCTCGAGGCGCGCATGATGGCCCATGCCGAGAAGCTCGAATTCGAGCAGGCGGCCGAACTGCGCAACCAGATGTCGGCACTGTCGCGGGTGCTGCACCAGCAGTCGATCGAGATCGCCTCGGACAAGGATGTCGACATCCTGGCGGTCAAGGTGCAGGGCGGCCGCGCCTGCGTGAACCTCGCCATGGTGCGCGGCGGCCGGCACCTGGGGGATCGGGCCTACTTCCCGGTGCATGTGGAGGATGCGGCGCAGATGCAGCACGCCGAAGCCGAGGGCGACGACGGCCCGCCGCCGGCCGATGCGGTGGAAGTGCAGGTGCTCGAAGCCTTCATCGCCCAGCACTACATCGACGTGCCGGTGCCAGCCACGCTGGTGCTCAGCGAGCTCGTGAGCCGCGAACTGATCGAGGCCGTGTCGCAGCAGTCCGGCACCCGCATCACGGCGGTGTTCCATCCGCGCGAGCAGCGCCGGCTGTGGCTCGAGATGGCGTGCAAGAACGCCGGGCTCCAGCTCGCCCGCCTGCTCGCGGAAGAGGGTTCGCAGCAGGCGCGCACGCGCGCGCTGGTGGATGCGCTCGAGCTGGCCCCCGACGACCTCGACAACTTCCGCGTCGAATGCTTCGACATCTCGCACACCGCGGGCGAGGCGACCCAGGCCTCGTGCGTGGTGTTCGAGCATCACGCGATGCAGAACCGCGAGTACCGGCGCTACAACATCGAGGGCATCACGCCGGGCGACGACTATGCGGCGATGCGCCAGGTGCTGCACCGCCGCTACGGCAAGCTGGCCGAGGCGATGGCGGCCGAGACCGATTCGCCGACGGCCGGCGACGCGGACGGCGCGGGCTCCGACCCCAAGCCGGGCACTCGCTCGGCCCGCATGCCCGAACTGGTGCTGGTCGATGGCGGCAAGGGCCAGGTGTCGATGGCGCGCGAGGTGTTCGGCGAACTGGGCTTGCCGCTGTCGCTCATCGTCGGGGTCGAGAAGGGCGAGGGCCGCAAGGTCGGCCTCGAGGAGCTGGTGTTCGCCGACGGCCGCGAGAAGGTCTACCTCGGCCGCGATTCGGCCGCCCTGATGCTGGTGGCGCAGATTCGCGACGAGGCCCACCGCTTCGCGATCACCGGCATGCGCGCCAAGCGGGCCAAGGTGCGGGTCGGCGGCAGCCAGCTCGAGGACATCCCGGGCATCGGCCCCAAGCGGCGCGCGCGCCTGCTGCAGCGTTTCGGCGGCATTCGCGGCGTGGCGGCGGCGAGCGTGGAGGACATCGCCTCGGTCGACGGCATCGCCTTCGACCTGGCCGAGGAGATCTATCGCGCCCTCCATTGAATTCGGCCGGCGGCAGCGAAGTGAGCCAACCTGGGGGGAGAGCTTCATCCGTCATGACACAATCGCCGCCATGTTCTGGACCTTGCCGACGATCATGACCTGGACGCRCATCGTCGCGATTCCCTTGATCGTGGGCGTGTTCTACCTGCCTTTGGCCGAGCCGATGCGCAACCTGATCGCCACGGTGATGTTCATCRTCTTCGCGGCCACCGACTGGCTCGACGGCTTCCTGGCGCGCCGCCTGAAGCAGACCTCGGCCTTCGGCGCCTTTCTCGATCCGGTGGCCGACAAGTTCCTGGTCTGCGCCTCGCTGCTGGTGCTGGTCCACCTGAACCGCGCCGATGTCTTCGTGGCGTTGATCATCATCGGCCGCGAGATCGCGATCTCGGCGCTGCGCGAATGGATGGCGCAGATCGGTGCCAGCAAGAGCGTCGCGGTCCACATGGTCGGCAAGGTCAAGACCGTGGTGCAGATGGTGGCGATCCCGTTCCTGCTCTTCGACGGCGTCCTGTTCGGCGCGATCGACACCGGCACATGGGGCCAGTGGCTGATCTGGATCTCGGCCGTGCTCACGGTCTGGTCGATGGTCTATTACCTGCAAAAGGCGATTCCCGAGATCCGGGCCCGCGCCAAATGACCGCCGCGGCCCGGTCGGCGGGCTGGCTGCGGGCGATGCCGGCGGTCTTCGTGCTCATCTGGAGCACCGGCTTCATCGTGGCGCGCTACGGCATGCCCTACGCCCCGCCGCTCAAGTTCCTCGCGGTGCGCTTTGCGCTCTCGGTGGTCTGCTTCCTGGTCTGGGTCCGGTGGGCGCGTGTCGCCTGGCCGCGCGATCGCGCGCAGTGGGCGCACCTGGCCGTGACCGGCGTGCTGATGCAGGCCGGCTATCTCGGTGGCGTCTGGGCGGCCGTGCGCGCCGGCATGGGTTCGGGCCTGGCCGCGCTGCTGGTCAGCATCCAGCCCGTGCTCACGGCGATCTGGCTGTCGATGCGCGGCGGCACCGTCACGCGCTCGCAGTGGGCCGGCCTCTTCCTCGGTTTCGCGGGGCTGGTGATGGTGGTCTCGCGCAAGCTGGGGCAGGGCGGGGAGGTCAATGCGCTGACCATGGCGCTGGCGCTCGCGGCGCTGTTCTCGATCACCGCCGGCACCCTGTACCAGAAGCGCTTTCTCGCGCCCTGCGATGTCCGCAGCGCGAGCGCGATCCAGCTCGGCGCCGCCTTGCTCGCGACCTTGCCCCTGGCCGCGCTGGAGGTCGACCCGATCCAGTGGAACCTGGCCTCCGGCGGTGCGATGGCGTGGTCGGTGCTGGCCCTGTCGCTGGGCGGCAGCTCGCTGCTCTACATGCTGATCCAGCGCGGCACGGCCACCGCGGTCACCAGCCTTCTGTACCTGGTGCCGCCGTGCACCGCCGTGATGGCCTGGCTGCTGTTCTCGGAGCCGATCACGGCCTTGACGCTGGCGGGCATCGCGATCACCGCGGTCGGCGTCAGCCTGGTCGTCAGGCGCTAGCTTCTTTCCAGGGTTCGCCCCTGAACCGCTCGACCAGGAAGTCGATCAGGAGCCGGACGCGGCGCGGGGTCTTCGGACGCCAGGGCGCGACCCACTGGATGTCCGCATCCGGCATCGCGAACGGCGGCAGCACGCGCACCAGTTCGCCCGTTGCGAGCTGCGGTGCGATGTCCCAGAGGCTGCGCAGCATGATGCCGTGGCCGGCCAGGCACCAATCGCGCACCATCTCGCCCGAATTGCTCGCGAGCGGGCCGCGCACCCGCACCCGAGCCGTCGCACCATCCCTGGCGTGGCGCAGGGTCCAGAGCGCGAACTCGCGCTCGTTGCCCTCGCTGTTCTCGCGCGCGACCAGGCAGTCGTGCCGTGCCAGCGCGGCGACATCCACCGGTGTGCCGCGGCGCGCGAGGTAGTCCGGGCTCGCCGCCAGCACGCGCTGGTTGCGGGCGATGCGCCGCGTGACCCAGTCGCCGGCGCGGCGATGCTGCGGGGCCCACAGCCAGACCGCGCCGTCATAGCCATCGGCACCCAGGTCCGGCAGCTTTTCGGCCAGCGTCARCTGGATCTCCAGGCCGGGGTGCTGTTGGTTGAAGTGCGCCAGCGCCGGGCCGAGCCAGCGCCGGCCGAAGCCGAAGGTGCCGACCAGCCGCACCGTGCCCACCAGATCGCGCTGCCGCTCGCCGAGTTCGTTCTCGAGGGCGGCGAAGCCTTCGAGCAGGCCCTTGGCGTGCTGGCACACGGCTTCGCCTTCCGCGGTGACGCTGAGCCGGCGCGTGGTGCGCTCGAACAGCCGCTGGCCCAGCCGTGCCTCCAGCGCACCGAGCCGCTTGGTCACGACCGAGGGCACGACGTCCAGCGCCTGGGCGGCGCCGGCCAGGCTGCCGCGGTTGCGGACCGCCAGCACGAGTTCCAGGTCACTGCGTTCCATTCCTGCCATTCGGGAAATTATCAATTGGCTGATTGTTGCTTGCCGCTGCATGCCGCGCAACGCACAATCGTTCGCATGTTCGACGCCTTCTCCCCCTTCGACCTGTCGCGCGACGGCGTGCGCCTGCACGGCCGCATCGGCGGCAGCGGGGCGCCCCTGCTGCTGCTGCACGGCCATCCGCAGACCCATGCGAACTGGCACCGCGTGGCGCCTCGGCTGGCCGAACAATTCACGGTCGTCCTGCTCGACCTGCGAGGCTACGGCGATTCGGGCCGGCCGCCGGCGGACCCGGCCC
>NZ_JBFUCI010000015.1:0-35620 GCF_056405335.1 Variovorax sp. P1_H12_2 | reverse complement strand
CTCGGCGGCAGCGCGCCCAAGGAGAGCTACCTGCGCTGGGAGAAGATCCTCGAGGCCGCCAAGGCCACGGGCGCCGAGGCGGTGCATCCGGGCTACGGCTTCCTGAGCGAGAACGAGGAATTTGCGCAGGCCTGCGCCGATGCCGGCCTGGTCTTCGTCGGCCCGCCGCCGTCGGCGATCAAGGCGATGGGGCTGAAGGCGGAGTCGAAGCAGCTGATGGAGAAGGCCGGCGTGCCGCTGGTGCCCGGCTACCACGGCAGCGACCAGGACCCGGCGCTGCTGCAGCGCGAGGCCGACAGCATCGGCTATCCGGTGCTGATCAAGGCCAGCGCGGGCGGCGGCGGCAAGGGGATGCGCGTGGTCGAGAAGACGGGCGATTTCGCCGCCGCGCTGGCCTCCTGCCGGCGCGAGGCGATCAACAGCTTCGGCGACGACGCGGTGCTGATCGAGAAGTACGTGCAGCGGCCGCGCCACATCGAGATCCAGGTGTTCGGCGACACGCACGGCAACTACGTCTACCTGTTCGAGCGCGACTGCTCGGTGCAGCGGCGGCACCAGAAGGTGCTGGAGGAGGCGCCCGCACCCGGCATGACGGAAGCCATGCGCAAGCAGATGGGCGAGGCCGCGGTGGCCGCGGCGCGGGCGGTGAACTACGTCGGCGCCGGCACGGTGGAATTCATCGTCGAGCAGCGTTCGAACGGCGAGATGAATTTCTTCTTCATGGAGATGAACACCCGGCTGCAGGTGGAGCATCCCGTGACCGAGGCCATCACCGGCCTGGACCTGGTCGAATGGCAGCTGCGCGTGGCCTCGGGCGAAGCACTGCCGCTGAAGCAGGACCAATTGCAGATCCATGGCCATGCGATCGAGGCGCGGATCTGCGCCGAGAACCCGGACAACAACTTCCTGCCCGCCACCGGCACCCTGCGGGTCTATCGCAAGCCGCAGGCCACCGCCTTCCAGCGCAGCCGCGTGCGCATCGACGACGGCGTGCGCGAGGGCGACGTGATCTCGCCCTTCTACGACTCGATGATCGCCAAGCTGATCGTGCACGGTGCCACGCGCGAGGAAGCCCTGGCGCGGCTCGACCTGGCGCTGGCGCAGACCCACATCGTGGGCGTTGCGACCAACGTGCAGTTCCTGCGCGGCATCCTGCGCACCGACTCGTTCGCGCATGCGAAGCTCGACACCGCGCTGATCGAGCGCGAGCGCGCGGTGCTGTTCGACCAGGAACCGCTGGGCCTGCCGCTGGCGGCCGCGGCATCGATCGCGCGCACGCTGCTGGCCGAGGCGGCGACGGCCAGCGCCGATCCGTTCAGCCGCCGCGACGGCTGGCAATCGCACGGCGTCGCGGTGCGGCCCTTCGAGTTCGAGTTCCGCGGCGAGCCCAAGAGCGCCACGCTGCGCTACCTGCACGATGGCGCGCTCTCGCTGCAGGTCGGCGAGGTCTCGGGCCCGCTGGTGATCGGCAGCTTTCCGTCGGGCGAGCTCGAACTGCAGTTCGATGGCCGGCGCCACACGCTCAACGTCTACCCGGACGAGGCCACGGCCTATGTGTTCGGCGCGCAGGGCGCGACCAGGATCGTCGCCATCGACCGGCTGGCCCATGCCGGCGAGACGCATGCCGAGGGCGGGCGCCTCACGGCGCCGATGCCCGGCAAGGTGGTGTCCTTCGCGGTCAAGGCCGGCGACAAGGTCAGCCGCGGCCAGCCGCTGGCCGTGATGGAGGCGATGAAGATGGAGCACACGATCGCGGCGCCGGCCGATGGGACGGTCGAGGAGCTGCTGTATGTGCCGGGCGACCAGGTCACGGAGGGGGCAGAGTTGTTGCGCATCGCGGCTTAAGCTTCGGGAATGACCTCCCCCATTCGAATCACCGTCTGCCTGACCGACAACCGCCCTGATCCCTGGATCGAGGGCCTCCGCGCCGCTCTGCCCGAAGCCGAGGTGGAGAACTGGGCGCCGGGCGCCGCGCCCGCCGACCATGCCGTGGTCTGGACGCCGCCGCAGCAGTTCCTCGACGAGCAGCCGGGCCTGCGCGGGCTGTTCAACATCGGCGCCGGTGTCGACGCGCTGCTCAAGCTCAAGGTGGCGCCGCAGACGAAAGTGGTCCGGCTCGACGACGCCGGCATGTCGGTGCAGATGGCCGAGTACGTCTGCCATGCGCTGATCCGGCATTTCCGCGAGTTCGACGCCTACGAGGCCGAGGCCCGCGCGGGCCGCTGGAGCTACCGCAAGCCGCGCGAGCGCAGCGACTTCGCGGTCGGCGTGATGGGGCTCGGTGTGCTCGGCGAACGCGTGGCCAAGGCGGTGGCGCAGTTCGAGTTTCCGGTCAACGGCTGGAGCCGTTCACCCAAGCACACCGACGGCGTGCGCTGCTTCGCCGGCGATGCTGAATTGGATGCCTTCCTCGGCGCCAGCCGCGTGCTCGTGAACCTGCTGCCGCTGACCCCCGGGACGCGCGGCATCCTGAATCGCGAGACGCTCTCGAAGCTCAATGGCGGGCGGCCCGGCGGCTACCTGATCAACGTGGCGCGTGGCGCCCACCTGGTCGACGACGACCTGATCCCGCTGCTCGACAGCGGCCAGCTCGCCGGCGCCACGCTCGATGTCTTCGAGGTCGAGCCGTTGCCGGCCGGGCATCCGTTCTGGAGCCATCCGAAGATCACGGTGACGCCGCATGGGTCGGCACGCACCGAGCGCGACGCTTCGATCGCGCAGATCGCCGGCAAGATCCGGGCGATGGAGCAGGGTGCGCCGATCGCGGGTGTGGTGGACGTCGAGCGCGGCTACTGAGCCGGCTTCGGGAGCTTCGCTGCGGCTCCTTGAAGCTGCCGCGCATGGCGCCGCAGGTCAGCGGCGGCGTCCCGACAGGCCGCGTTCCCAGGCCTTCATGCCCCGGCTCCAGTTGCGCAGTCGGTCGTCCAGGGCGTGGGCGCTGGTGGCCAGCAACTGGTCGAGCAGGATCTCCTGGTCGGTGCTGAGCGTGTCCGGAAAGATCGGCAGCACCGTGATCCACTGGTCGCCGCGCGCTCCTCGGCGCTCGATCGGAAAGCCCTGGCCGTCGAGGCGGTACGACAGCCGGTCGCGCTGGAGCTGCAGCGCTTGCAAGCCGGTGACGGTCGGCACCTGGATCGGCCGGTTGGCAATCCAGGCGAAGCCGTCGACTGGGACCTCGCAGCGGATGGTGCCGTCGTCATCGAGCTGGAAGAACGCGTGCGGCGCCACTTCGACGCGGATTTCCAGATCGGCGGGCGGCAGGTTCTTGCGCGCGTGTCCGCCGCCGACATGCAGCAGATCGCCGTGGCGCACGCCGCTCGGAATGCGCACGTTGACCTGGTAGCTGCGCGCCGCCGTTTTGCCGGCGCCTTCGCATGCCGGGCACAGCTGCCTCGCGATCCCGCCGCCCAGGCAGGCCTCGCATTCGGTCACGCCGCCGGGCCAACCGAAGAAAGAGCGCTTGGGAATCGCGCCCGAGCCGCCGCAATGCGCGCAATGGCCGCCGAGCACCCGGTGTCCGGCACCCGCGCAGGTGGAACAAATCTCGGTCACCTTGCCGCGCAGCACCTTGATGCAGCCGATCGCCGCTTCCTCGAGCGTGAGCTTGACCTTGCGGCTGATCGGGCGGCGCGGCCGGCCCGATGCGGGTTCGTGCTTCGGGGGCTCATCTTCGTCGACTCCGCTGCTTGCTGTGCGAAGCAGCCCGGCGCGGCGGATTTCCTCGAAGGCCTGGTTGATGCGCTGCATCTTCGCGACGGCGTCGGCGTCGTCGTTGCGGTCCGGATGCCATTGCGAAACCAACCGGCGCCATGCCGCCTTGACCTCGCTCCCGGTCGCGTCGGATGCCAAGCCCAGCTCGGCGAAAGCGTTCTCGGTAGCCAATTCGACGTCCTCGTGCAGGCCAGGAAAGATGACGGCCGGTCGGTTTGGATGTTAGCCGAAGGCGCTCGCTTTCAATGTGAGTCGTTCGCCGCTCGTCATGCGGTCGCATTGCCGGTGTGACCGGGTCCGCTCCGGACAAACCCTGCTGCGTTGATCTTTCTCATACATGAAAATAAATTCATGAGTGTGAAGACGGCATGGCGTGTGATCGAGATCATCGAGGCCTTCGCGCAGGAGAAGCAGCCGCTCGCGCTGTCCGAGATGGCGCGCCTTCTGGACATGCCCGTGTCATCCTGCCTGGGATTGATCCGCACCCTCGAGGAGCGCGGCTACGTCTACGAGACGGGGCGGCGCCAGGGCTACTACCCGACCAGCCGGTTGCTGGCGATGGCACAGGTGATCTCGGCGCACGACCCGGTGCTCGACCGCGTCAAGCCGGCCCTGCAGGAACTGCGCGACGCGGCGCGCGAGACGGTGGTGTTCGGCAAGCTGCGCGAGGGCGGGCAGGTGGTCTATCTCGAAGTGGTCGAGGCGCCGCAGAGCATCCGCTACACGGCCGCGGCCGGCGAGACCCGGGCGGCCTATGCGAACTCGCTGGGCCGCGCGCTGCTGTCCACCCTGTCCGCCGAAGCGCGCAGCAAGACCCTGAAAGGCATGAAGCTCGCGCGCCTCACCGACTCGACGCTGAGTTCCGCCGCGGCCCTCGCCAAGGAAATAGAAGGCTCGGCCGCCCGTGGCTGGTACGGCAACCTGGGCGAGAGCATTCCCGACCTCGCGGGCATTGCCTGGCCGGTGCACATCGGCGGCCAGGCCTATGCGGTGTCCGTCGCCGGCCCGCGCTACCGCGTGGAGCCGCGCATCGAAGAGATCGCCGCGATGCTGCGTGCCGCCTGCCGCTCGATCGAGGACCCGCACCGCGACGCCGCCACGCAGCCGTCAAGGACACGGTGACCGCCCGCTGCGGTCTTTTCAGGGGGGAGTCCACATGAAAAAGAGCATTTCACGGCGCCGGCTGATGCTGGGCCTGGCCGTGCTGGGTTGCCTGGCCGGCCCGGCCGCCTGGGGCAGCGAGGCCTATCCGAGCCGATCGATCCGCCTGGTGGTGCCGTTCTCGCCGGGCGGTGCCACCGACATCGTGGCGCGCATGCTGTCGCAGAAATTGTCCGAAGGGCTCAAGCAGCCGGTGGTGATCGACAACAAGCCGGGCGCCAACGGCATCATCGGCACCGACCTGGTCGCGCGCGCCGCGCCCGACGGCTACACCCTGCTGCTGAACACGGCCGGCGCCCAGGTGCTGAGCCCGGTGCTCTACAAGGCGCCCTATGAACCCCTCGCCAGCTTTGCGCCGATCAGCCTGATCAGCAACATCGGCCTCGTGATGGTGGTGCATCCCTCGGTGCCGGCCTCGACGCTGCAGGAGTTCATCGCGCTGGCCCGCACAGGCACGCGGCCGATGAGCTTCTCGGCCGGCAGCAGCATGATCGGATTGATCGGCGAGCAGTTCAAGGCCAGCATCGGCGTGCCCGGCATGGTCAACGTGCCGTACAAGGGCACCGGGCCGCAGATGCAGGCCGTGGTGGCCGGCGAGGTCGACATGACGATCGACCCTTTCAATGCGGTGCAGATGATCCGTGCCGGCAAGCTGCGCCCGCTGGCCGTGCTGTCGCCGCAGCGCTCGCCGACGCTGCCGCAGGTGCCGACGATGCAGGAGGCCGGCGTCGAGGGCATGAACTTCAGCTCGTGGGCCGGCTTGCTGGCCCCGGCCGGCACGCCGCCGGCGATCGTCCAGCGCCTGCACGCCGAAGTGGTCCGGATCCTGGCGCTGCCCGAGGTCCGCGAGCAGTTGGCGCGGATCGACTACGAGCCGGTCGGCGGCAGCCCCGAGCAGTTCGCCGCCACCATCACCGAAGACTCGGCGCGCTGGGCGCGGCTCGTGAAGGACAGCAACTTCAAGGCGACGCCCTGAGGCCGACCGGAGACCGGCATGCAGACGATCGACCAGGACTCGGCAAGGCACGCTCGCCGCCGCTTCGTCGCCCTCGGCGCCGGGGCCGGCCTGGGCGTCGCGGTGCCATGGGCCTTCGCGCAGGAGGCCAGCTACCCGAAGCAGCCGATCTGGCTGGTGGTGCCGTTCGCGGCCGGCAGCGGCACCGACGCGGTGGCGCGCATCACGGCGCAGCTGCTCGGCGAGGCGCTCAAGGGCTCCGTGATCGTCGACAACCGGGCCGGCGCGAACGGCGTGATCGCGGCCGAGGCGGTGGCCAAGGCAGCGCCCGATGGCTACACGCTGTTCATGACGACCAACACCACGCACTCGGCCAACCCGAGCCTGTTCAAGCGCCTGCCCTACGACCCGGTCAAGGACTTCACGCCGGTCAGCCGCATGGGCAACCTGCCGTTCATGCTGGTGGTCAACAACGATCTGCCCGTCAAGAGCGTGGAAGAACTGCTGGCCTGGGGCCGCGCGAATCCGGGCAAACTCAGCTACGCCAGCGGCAACAGCACCGGCATCGTGAGCGGCGCCACGCTGTCGCGCATGAGTGGCATCCCGATGCTGCACGTGCCTTACAAGAGCACGCCGCCGGCCATCGCCGACCTGATCGGCGGGCAGGTGTCGATGATGGTGGTCGACCTCGCGGCCGGCCTCGCGACGGTCAACGCCGGCCGCATGCGCGCCATCGCGGTCACGACGCAGGAGCGCACGAAGCTGTTCCCCGAGCTGCCGCCGCTGGCCGACACGCCCGAGCTCAAGGGCTTCGACATCACCTCCTGGAACGGCGTCTATGGGCCGGCCGGCATGCCGAAGGAGATCGTCGCGAAGCTCAACCAGGCGCTGGCCGGCATGGCCAACAGTGCGGCCTTTCGCGAGCGCGTCGGCAAGCTCGGCTTCGACGCCTTCGGCAGCACGCCCGAGGAGCTGGGCAGCTTCACGGTGGCCGAGCTGGGCAAGTGGAAGAAGCTGATCCAGGCCGCGGGCATCCAGCCCGAATGAGCGCAGAAAACACAACGGCCGCAGGCGCGAGCAGTCCTCATCCCACCGAAAACCCGACATGAACTTCTCTCTGAACGACGACCAGCGCGCGCTGGTGGCGGCCATCGAACGGCTGTGCCAGGACTTCCCCGCCGACTACTGGCGCGAGCATGACGACAGCGCCACCTTCCCGCATGAATTCCACCGCGCCGTGGCCGCCAGCGGCTGGCTCGGCATCGCGATGCCCGAGGCGCAGGGCGGGGCCGGACTGGGCATCACCGAGGCGGCGCTGATGATGCGCGCCATCAGCGCCTCGGGCGCCGGCATGTCGGGCGCCTCGGCGATCCACATGAACATCTTCGGACTCAACCCGGTGGTGGTGTTCGGCAGCGAAGCGCAGCGCCAGCGCTTCCTGCCGCCGCTGATTTCGGGTGAGCAGAAGGCCTGCTTCGCGGTCACCGAGCCCGACGCCGGCCTCGACACCACGCGACTCAAGACCCAGGCCCTGCGGCAAGCCGATGGCGGCTATCTGATGCATGGCCGCAAGATCTGGATCTCGACCGCGCAGGTCGCCGACCGGATGTTGATCCTGGCGCGCACCACGCCGCTCGAAGAAGTGAAGAAGCCGACCCAGGGCCTGACGCTGTTCTACACCGCACTGGACCGCAGCCGGGTCGAGGTGCGCGAGATCCACAAGCTCGGCCGCGCCGCGGTCGACTCCAACATGCTGTTCATCGACGGGCTCGAAGTGCCCGAGGCCGACCGCATCGGCGAAGAGGGCAGGGGCTTCGAGTACATCCTGCACGGCCTGAATCCCGAGCGCATCCTGATCGCGGCCGAAGCCGTGGGCCTGGGCCGCGCGGCGCTGCGCATCGCGGCGCAGTACGCCAGGGAGCGGGTGGTGTTCGGCCGGCCGATTGGCCAGAACCAGGGCGTGGCCCATCCGCTCGCGCGCGCCTGGGCCAACGTGGAGGCGGCCGACCTGATGGTCTTCAAGGCGGCCGCGCTGTACGACGCCGGCGAGCCTTGCGGCATCGAGGCCAACACGGCCAAATACCTGGCGGCCGAAGCCGCGCACGATGCCTGCCAGAACGCCATCCTCACGCTCGGCGGGATGGGCTACGCGAAGGAATACCATGTCGAGCGCCTGCTGCGCGAGAGCTACATTCCGCGCATCGCGCCGGTCAGCCCGCAGATGATCCTCAACTTCATTGCCGAAAAGGCCCTGGGCCTGCCCAAGTCCTACTGAGACATGGCGGGATAGACCCAGAAATCGCGCAGCAATTCCTGCTCGGTCCTCAACGGGTCGGATGCGGTAGAAAATAGCGGCTGCATCTTCTTCATCGACCACGAGCGCCCCATGAAACTTCCCTCCAGAGTCAAGATCGTCGACGTCGGCCCGCGCGACGGCCTCCAGAACGAGAAGCAACCGGTGTCGGCCGAGATCAAGATCGGCCTCGTGCACCGCCTGCAGGAGGCCGGCGTCAGGGAGATCGAGGTCACCAGCTTCGTCTCGCCCAAGTGGGTGCCGCAGATGGCCGACAACGCCGAAGTCATGCACGGCATCCGGCGCAAGCCCGGCGTGCGCTACTCGGTGCTGACGCCGAACATGAAGGGCTTCGAGGCCGCCATCGCCGCGCCGCGCGCCGAATGGCCCGACGAGATCGTGGTCTTCGGCGCCGCCAGCGAGGCCTTCAGCCAGCGCAACATCAACTGCTCGATCGCCGAGAGCATCGAGCGCTTCCGGCCGGTGGTCGCGGCGGCGCGCGAGCACGGCATCTACGTGCGCGGCGCGATGTCTTGCGCCGTGGGCTGCCCCTACGAGGGCGAGATCGCGCCCTCGCGCGTCGAGCTGCTGGCCGGCCTCATGAAGGAGATCGGCGTGCAGCACGTGGGCGTGGCCGACACCATCGGCGTCGGCACGCCGCTGAAGGTGCAGCGCGCCATCGAGGCGACCCTCAAGCACTACGGCATCGACGACATCTCGGGCCACTACCACGACACCTACGGCCAGGCGCTGGGCAACACGCTGGCCAGCCTGGAGATGGGCGTCTGGCAGTACGACACCTCTTCCGCCGGGCTCGGCGGCTGCCCGTATGCCAAGGGCGCGACCGGCAACGTCGCGACCGAGGACGTGGTCTACATGCTGCACGGCATGGGCATCGAGACCGGCATCGACCTCGACCTGCTGATCGACGCCGGCGTCTACATCAGCGAAGCGCTCGGGCGCGAGCCGAATTCGCGCGCCTCGAAGGCGATCCGCACGAAGAGGTCCGCATGAGCGTCGCCGGGCCGCTCCCAAGACGCGAAGGCCCCCTCGGGGGGCAGCGCAGCACACGCAGTGGCAAGCGTGGGGGCCGGTGATGTGCGGTGCCGAACTGACTTCCTTGCCGGAGGGCGTGCAGCGCGTCGCCCGCCTGCTGCAGGACAAGGGCCATCCCCACGCGCCGCAGATGCTCGACGACGCCGCGCGCACCGCGCAGCAGGCGGCCGATGCGCTGGGCATCGCCGTCGGCCAGATCGCCAAGAGCATCGTGTTCCGCCGCAAGTCCGACGACAGCGCGGTGCTGGTCGTGACCTCGGGCGACAAGCGCGTGGACGAGAAGAAGGTCGAGGCCCTGGTCGGCAAGCTGGGCCGCGCCGATGCCGACTTCGTCAAGTCGCGCACCGGTTTCTCGATCGGCGGCGTCTCGCCCTTCGCGCATGCCACGGCACCGGTCATGCTGATCGACCGCGAGCTGTTCCGCTTCGAGGACGTCTGGGCCGCGGCGGGCCATCCGCATGCGGTGGTGCGCCTGCGTCCGAAGGACCTCGAAGGCCTGACCGGCGCGCCGGTCGCGGACGTGGTGTGAGCGCAGCGCCGGGCCGCTCCAAGCAGGCGCACGCCGCAGTGCGCAGCACGGAGGCTTCCTGGTGAGCACCGACACGCTGGCGTCGTTGCCCGAGCGCGCAGCGGCCGCATGTGCCATGGCCCGTGACCTGCCGTCGCCGTGCATCTCGATCTGCCGCATGGACCCGGCCAGCGGCTTCTGCGAAGGCTGCCTGCGCACGCTGCCGGAGATCGCCGCCTGGAGCCGCATGGACGATGCGGGCAAGCGCGGCGTCTGGCGCGCCATCGAATTGCGCGCCGGAGCCGGCTTCGGGCCGGCCGACGGAGACACGCCATGAAGCACATCACCTTCCATCTCGATTTCATCTCGCCCTATGCCTATCTCGCGTTCGAGCATCTGCCGCAGGCGCTCGAGGGCCTGAGCTACAGCGTCGCCTACCGGCCGGTGCTGCTCGGCGCGCTGCTCAAGCACCACGGCCAGCTCGGGCCGGCCGAGATCCCGGCGAAGCGCAGCTGGACCTACCGCCATGTGCTGTGGCTGGGCCAGGCGCACGGCATTCCGATCCGGATGCCCGCCACGCATCCCTACAACCCGTTGCCGCACCTGCGGCTGGCGCTGGCGACCAGCACCGATGCAGACATCAATCGCCATGCGGCCGAGACCGTGTTCCGGGACGTCTGGCGCACGGGCGAGGAGCCCGGCGACCCCGCGCGCCTGGCTGCGCTCGCAGCGTCGCTGCGGCTGCTGCGCGAAACGGGCAGCGACGAAGTCAAGGCACAGCTCAAGACCAACACCGACGAAGCGATCGCGCGCGGCGTGTTCGGGGTGCCGGCCTTCGAGGTCGACGGCCGCCTGTTCTGGGGCTTCGACGGTCTGGCGATGCTGCGCGCCTGCCTGCACGGCGAGGCCTGGTTCGACGGCCCGGACTGGGACGCCGCCGACCAGCGGCCCATGCTGCTGCGCAGCAATCGGTAGATTTCCTGCGATCTGAAACGTCGGCCGCGGGTTTGACCTTAAACCGTCAGCGACGGTTCAGTTTCGCGACAGCCTCGGGTCAGTCGCCACTCCAAGAATGCGTCACGTCCCACGCCGTGGGCGGATATTTCTACAGGAGACGACATGGCAGCCACACTAGATTCGCGAGGAGCGTCAAACGCTCCCCGGCCCATGAGCAAGGAGGAGAAGAAGGTCATCTTCGCCTCGTCGCTGGGGACCGTGTTCGAGTGGTACGACTTCTATCTGTACGGCTCGCTGGCGCCCGTGATCGCGCGCCAGTTCTTCAGCGGCCTCGATGCCGGCGCGGCCTTCATCTTCGCGCTGCTGGCCTTTGCCGCCGGCTTCCTGGTGCGCCCCTTCGGCGCCATCGTGTTCGGCCGGCTCGGCGACATGATCGGCCGCAAGTACACCTTCCTGGTCACCATCCTGATCATGGGCCTGTCGACCTTCATCGTCGGCCTGTTGCCCAGCTACGCGACCATCGGCGTCGCGGCGCCGGTGATCCTGATCGCGTTGCGCATGCTGCAGGGCCTCGCGCTCGGCGGCGAGTACGGCGGTGCAGCCACCTACGTGGCCGAGCATTCGCCCCATGGCAAGCGCGGCGCCTACACCTCGTGGATCCAGACCACCGCCACGCTGGGCCTGTTCCTGAGCCTGCTGGTGATCCTGGGTGTGCGCGAAGGCGTGGGCGAGGCCGCCTTCGCCGATTGGGCCTGGCGGCTTCCGTTCCTCGTGTCGATCCTGCTGCTCGCCATCTCGGTCTGGATCCGGCTGTCGCTGTCGGAGTCTCCCGCGTTCCAGAAGATGAAGGCCGAGGGCAAGACCTCGAAGGCGCCGCTGTCCGAATCCTTCGGCCAGTGGAAGAACCTGAAGATCGTGATCCTGGCGCTGGTCGGCCTCACCGCCGGCCAGGCCGTGGTCTGGTATTCGGGCCAGTTCTACGCGCTGTTCTTCCTGACGCAGCAGCTCAAGGTCGATGCGACCACCGCCAACCTGATGATCGCCGCCGCGCTGCTGATCGGCACGCCTTTCTTCGTCGTSTTCGGCASGCTGTCCGACAAGATCGGCCGCAAGCCGATCATCATGGCCGGCTGCCTGCTGGCCGTGGTGACCTACTTCCCGGTCTTCAAGATGCTGACCGAGAGCGCCAATCCGGACCTCGCCCGGGCCCAGGCCACGGCCGGCGTCGTCGTGACCGCCGATCCGAGTTCCTGCTCGTTCCAGGGCAACCCGGTGGCACGCGAGATCGACTTCAGCAGCTCCTGCGACATCGCCAAGCGCTACCTGGTGCAGAACTCGGTGAGCTACGAGCGCGCCGACGGCCCGGCCGGCTCGCCCGCCGTCGTCAAGATCGGCGAGGTGGCGATCACGGCACCCCAGGGCAAGGTGGTCAACCACAAGTTCGACGAGGGTTCGGCCAAGGAGATCGCGGCTTTCAAGAAGAGCGTGGCCGAACAGTTGAAGACCGCGGGCTATCCGACCAAGGCCGACCCGGCCAAGATCAACAAGGTCATGACCGTGGTGCTGCTGTTCTGGCTGGTGCTGCTGGTGACGATGGTCTACGGCCCGATCGCCGCCATGCTGGTCGAACTGTTCCCGACCCGCATCCGCTACACCTCGATGAGCCTGCCCTACCACATCGGCAACGGCTGGTTCGGCGGCCTGCTGCCGACCACCGCCTTCGCGATCGTGGCCAGCACCGGCAACATGTACAACGGCCTCTGGTACCCGATCATCATCGCCGCCATGACGCTGGTGGTCGGCACGATCTTCATCCGCGAGACGAAGGACGTGGACATCTACGCAAATGACTAGGCACACCCCCAGGCTTTTTCACTTCGTGTAGACGCCCACCCCCTTGCAGGGGGCAATACCTGCGGCCCGGCGAAGCCGGTTCCGCGGTATTCCCCGGATGGGGTGGGTGGCGTTCGTGGGCCTCGCGCCTTTGCGGTGCGGGGCCTTTTTCTTTTCAGTTCAGGAGATTGGTCATGTGGAAGATCGGGATTGGGTTTGCCATCTTTGCGGCTGTCGCGTTGTTCGTGCTGATGAAGGCGGGGGACAAGGTGGATATGTCGGGGGAGCAGCATGGCGGGGACTCGATGCACGCGCCTGCGACTGCGCCGGCTGCGGGGGAAGCGTCGAAGTAGGGCCGGGGCCTGCGCGCGTGGGAACGGGGCCTGACGGGCCGCGGCGCTAAAAAAGCCTGATGCGTGCTGCCCGCGCCGTGGACTCTTCGCGCGGGCGCGGGCGCTGACGCTTTTCGCCAATCGATGCGACCGCTGCCGCCATTGCCGCGCCATGCCGCGCTGACTAGATTTGGGGCCTCATGACGACACCCCGTATCGACTCCCCACCCACCACGCCCGCCGGCGCACCGCTTGAAGGCGTGCGCGTGCTGGACCTGACCCGGCTGCTGCCGGGGCCCCTCGGCACGATGCATCTCGCCGACCTCGGCGCCAGCGTCATCAAGATCGAGGACACCGGCGCCGGCGACTACGCGAGCCCGGCCGTGCGTGCGCTCGTCAATCGCAGCAAGCGCGCGATCCGCATCGACCTCAAGCAGGCTGAAGGCGTTGCCACGCTGCTGCGCCTGTGCCGCGAGGCCGATGTGCTGGTCGAGGGCTTCAGGCCCGGCGTGATGCAGCGGTTGGGGGCCGGCTACGAAGCAGTGGCGGCCGTCAATCCCCGCATCGTCTATTGCAGCATCACTGGCTTCGGCCAGACCGGACCGCTGCGCGACACGCCGGGGCACGACCTGAACTATGCGTCGCTCGCGGGCGTCGCCGACCAGATCGGCAACGCCGCCGGCCCGGCCCTGTCGAACCTGCCCGTGGCCGATCTGCTGGGCGGCACCATGACGGCGGTGGCGGGCATCCTCGCAGCGCTGTTCGACGCCTCGCGCACCGGCCGCGGGCGGCACGTGGACATCGCCATGGCCGACGGCGTGCTCGCGCATGCGGTGCTGCCGCTGGCCGCGCTGCACGAGCACGGCCAGGTCCCGAGGACCGGCGGCAGCGCGCTGACCGGTGCGCTCGCTTGCTACGGCTTCTATCGCACCGCGGACGGCCGCGAGGTCTCGGTCGGCGCGCTGGAGCCGAAGTTCTGGCACGACCTGTGCCGCACGCTGGAGCGCCCGGACCTCGCGCCCCYGCATCGCAGTGGCGACCCGGCCACCGAGGCGGCACTGCGGGCGGAGCTGGCCGCCATCTTCGGCGCACGGCCGCTCGCGCACTGGCGCAGCCTGTTTCGCGATGGCGTCGGATGCGTGACGCCGGTGCTGCGCGTCGACGAGGCGCTGGAGCACGCCCACTTCCGCGCGCGCGGCATGCGCGTCGCTGCCGACGGTGCGGCGCCGGTGCAACTCGGCTGCCCCTTCAAGATGACCGGCTTCGAGCCATCCGCGCCGCGGCCCGCACCGCACGCCGGCGAGCACACCGACGAAATCCTGCGACAGGCTGGACTCGACGCGTCGGCCGTGGCGATACTCCGGGACGCAGGAGTCGTCGGCTGATCATCGGCCGGCCTGCGGCTGCCGATACCGATGACGCTCACCCACCACACCATTGCGATCCAGCAAGTCCACAGCATCCTGATGGGGATGCGGCATCGCGAGCGCGAGGTGGCCCCGGTGCTGGCACGGGCAGGCATCGCTGCCTCGCTGCTGGAGTCGCCGCTGGCGCGCATCTCGCAGCGCCAGTACGCCATGCTGATCCGCGCCCTCCGGCGCGAGCTGCGCGACGAGATGTGGGGCCTGCTGAGCCATCCGCTGCCGCCCGGCAGTTTCGGCCAGTGCATGCGCCAGCTGGTGCGCTGCGCCACGCTCGGCGAGGCGCTGCGCGAAGGCTTCGCCTGGTACCACCTGTTCCTGCATGACTTCGTGCCGCGCCTGTCGCTGCGCGAGGGCAGCGCGCACGTCCAGTTCGTGCTGCAGCGGGCCTCGGATGCGCGGCTGGACTATGCGCAGAAGGCCTTCATGCTGATGGCCTTCAATGCCTTTTCCTGGCTGGTGGCGCGCCGCATCCCGGTGCTGGCGGTCGACTACACGGCGCAGCAGGCGGCCACCGACATATCGCGCGTGTACCAGGTGCCGGTCCGCCACGGCCAGCCTCACGTCGGCMTGTCCTTCGATGCGGGCTGGCTGGCGCTGCCGGTGGTGCAATCGCCGCAGAGCCTGCGCGAATTCMTCGCCGGTTCGCCCGCGAACCTGATCGTGAAGTACCGCGACACGAGCAGCCTCACCGAGCGCATTCGCCGGCTGCTGCGCAAGCGGCTGGGCGATGACCTGCCTTCGCTGGAAGAAGTGGGCGAGGCACTCGCGGTGACGCCGCAGACGCTGCGCCGCCGGCTGCGGGACGAAGGGCGCGGCTTCCAGCAGATCAAGGACGAGCTGCGGCGCGATGCCGCCATCGAATACCTGCTGCACACGCCGCTGCCGCTGCTCGATATCGCCAATCGCGTCGGCTTCTCGGAAGCCAGCACCTTCCATCGCGCCTTCAAGCAGTGGACCGGCGTGGCCCCGGGCGAGTACCGCCTGTCGCACGGCCCGGAACGCTGAGCGGTTTCGCCAAGCCCTTTGGCGCTTCCCGCCATTCATCCGCGGGGTGTCGCGGCCTAAGCTGTGCCGCATGTACCTCACCCAAGGCTTGCATCGCGCGCTGCAGCGCAACCCCGCCAGGACGGCGCTCACCCACGTCGGCGACACCACGGTGCGCCGCCATTCGCATGCGCAGGTCGTGGACGGCGTGGCCCGTCTGGCCGCGGCGTTGGCGAAGCGCGGCATCCATCCCGGCGACCGCGTCGCGCTGCTCGCGCCGAACAGCGACCTGCTGGTGCGGGCCATGCTCACGTGCTGGTGGTTGGGCGCCGTCGCCTGCCCGCTGAACATCCGCTGGAGCACGCCCGAACTGGCGTACGCACTGCAGGACAGCGGAGCGTCGCTGCTGCTCGTCGATGAATCGCTGGCGTCGCTCGCGCCCACCGACGGGCTCGCGCCGGTGCGCCTGCACGCGTTGGAAGAAGAGGGCGCCGGCCTCGATCCGATGCCCGACACGCGCACCGGTGGCGACGCGTTGGCCGCCATCCTCTACACCGGCGGAACCACCGGCCGTTCCAAGGGGGTGATGCTCAGCCACGCGAACTTCTGGACCGCGTCGATGACACGGGGCGCAGAGCTCAACAACGCGCCGGACTCGGTGTCGCTGCTGGTGGCGCCGCTGTTCCATGTGGCCGGGCTGGGCCGCCTGGTGGGCCAGATGATCGTCGGCGGCAGTTGCGTGACGATGGCGCAGTTCCGTCCCGCAGCGGTGATCGACGCGATCGAGGAGCACCGCATCAGCGACATCATCGTCGTGCCGAGCATGCTGCAGTCGCTGCTCGACGATCCCTCGTTCACACCCGAGCGCGTGCGCAGCCTGGACCGCGTTGCCTTCGGTGCGGCCCCGATGCCGCCGGATCTTCTGGATCGCGCGCTGGCCGCTTGGACGCATGCCGAGTTCTTCCAGGCCYACGGGCTCACCGAAACCGCGGGCGCCGTGTGCATCAACCTGCCGGCGAACCACCGCCCGGAGGCGCGTGCGCTCGGCCTGCTGAATGCCGTCGGCCGCGCAGGCCTCGGCGCCGAGATCATCGTCGCCGACGAGGGCGGGCACGAACTGCCGCGCGGCGAAGTGGGCGAGGTCCTCGTGCGAGGACCGATGGTCATGCAAGGCTACTGGCGCCAGCCCGAAGCGACCGCCTCGGCCTTGCGCGATGGCTGGCTGCACACCGGCGATGCGGGCCGCATGCTGCCCGACGGCCATCTCTTCATCGTCGACCGCCTCAAGGACATGATCATCACCGGCGGCGAGAACGTGTACTGCGCGGAGGTGGAGGCCGCCCTGCGCAGCCATCCCCAGGTCGTGCAGGCAGCGGTGGTCGGCGTGCCCGATGCGCGTTGGGGCGAGGCGGTGCATGCGGCGGTGGTGATGCGCGACGACGCCACGGCCGCCGCCGACGAGCTCCGCGCCTGGTGCCGCGAGCGCCTGGCGGGCTACAAGTGTCCGCGCGCCATCACCTTCCTGCGCGAGCTGCCGATGTCGGCGGCCGGCAAGGTGCTGAAGAACGTGCTGCGCGAACGGGTGCGCGCGTGACGCCGGTCACGGGCGAAGACCGCCGCCAACTGTTCGGCCGAGTGCCCTTCATGCGGCTTCTGGAGGCTCGCCGCGAGTTCTCCGAGGCCGGCCGCGCCAGGCTCGTCATCGACGAGCGGCCGGAACTCGGCAACGTCATCGGCGCGGTGCACGGCGGCGTGGTGGTCACGCTGCTCGATGTGGTCATGGCCAGTGCCGCCGTGTCGCTGTTCGACTTCGCGCGCACGGCTGTCACGCTCAATCTCAACACGAGCTTCATCGAACCGGGCCGCGGCCGGCTCACCGCGGACGGTGAAGTCGTGCAGCACGACGCGAGCGTCGCGTGGTGCCGCGCCTCGGTCACGGATGCGGGCGGGCGCGTCGTCGCGCAGGCCCAGGGTTCCTTCCGCTACCTGCCGCTGCCGCAGGTCTCTTGAACCGCCAACCCGAACTCCAGGAGACGACATGAAACCACCCATCCGTTCATTGCAGCGGCGCACCGCCGTCGGCGCGCTGCTCGCGCTCGGCGCCGCCGCGGCAGCAGGCGCCGCTTTCGCGGCCGAGCCGTTCCCCAGCAAGCCGATCACGCTGGTGATGCCTTTCCCCGCGGGCGGCTCCTTCGATCCGATGTTCCGCGCGCTGGCCGACGTGGCTTCGCGCGATCTCGGGCAACCGATCGTGCTGATGCACAGGCCGGGCGCCGGCGGCATCACCGGCCCGGGYTCGGTGGCGCTGATGAACGAATCCGACGGCTACACGCTGGCCGTGATGCACAACTCGGTGATTCGCGCGCCGCTGCTGCACAAGGTCAACTGGGACCCGCTGCGCGACTTCACCTACCTGGCCGGCCTCTTCGGCATGGCCACCGGCGTCGCGGTGGCGAGCGACGCACCGTGGAGGACGCTCGACGAACTGCTCGCCGATGCGCGCAAGCGCCCCGGCGCGATCAGCTGGGGCACCGTGGGCGCCACCAGCATCAACCGAATCTATGGCGAGCGGCTCGCGCGCATGAACGGCACGACCTTCAACATGGTGCCCTTCAAGGGCGGYGGCGAAGCCTTCACGGCGCTGATCGGCCACCACCTCGACGTGTACGGCGACCCCGGCTTCGGCCCGCAGGTGCAAGGCGGCAAGGTGAAGCTCCTGGCCACCTTCACTGCCGAGCGCCTGAAGCGCTACCCCGGCGTGCCGACTGTGAAGGAGCTCGGCCACGACCTCGTCATCGCGTCGCCCGTCGGCCTCGTGGCGCCGAAGAACCTCGACCCGAAGATCGCCGCGCGCCTGGCCGCGGCCTTTCGCAAGGCATCGGCCGACCCGGCCTACCTCAACCAGCTCGAGCAGTTCGACATGCAGCCGAAGTGGATCGACGGCGACGCCTACGCCGCCTACGCGAAGGCGCAGTTCGAGCGCGACGCCCGGATGCTGGGCGAACTCGGCTTCAAACCGGAGTGATGAACACCATGGACTTCTCAGCTTTCGACTTCAAGGGTCGCCACCTGTTCGTGGCCGGCGGCTCCAGCGGCATCAACTTCGGCATCGCGCAGGCCTTCGCCCGCGCCGGCGCGCGCATCACGGTGCTGAGCCGGTC
This sequence comes from Variovorax sp. P1_H12_2, assembly GCF_056405335.1. Lineage (NCBI taxonomy): Bacteria > Pseudomonadati > Pseudomonadota > Betaproteobacteria > Burkholderiales > Comamonadaceae > Variovorax > Variovorax sp. P1_H12_2. The sequence continues at coordinate 17,245 of NZ_JBFUCI010000015.1, read as the reverse complement.
GCCCGACAAGGTGGCGACGGCTGCGCAGCAGCTCGAATCCCTCGGGACCGAGGCCATGGGCATTCCGGCGGATGTGCGCCAGCCAGAGGCGCTGCAACGCGCCTTCGTGCAGGCCACCGAACGCTTCGGCCCCATCGACGTGCTGGTCTCGGGCGCAGCGGGCAACTTCCTCGCCGGTGCGCTCGACATGTCGCCCAACGCCTTCAAGACGGTGGTCRACATCGACCTGCTGGGCAGCTTCAACGTGGCGCGTCTGGCGCACACGCACCTGCGCAAGCCGGGCGCGTGCGTGGTGCAGATTTCCGCCGGGCAGGCTTTCATCCCCACGCCCTTCCAGGCCCACGTCTGCGCGGCCAAGGCGGGTGTCGACATGCTGACGAAGGTGCTCGCACTGGAGTGGGGTTCGCAGGGCATCCGCATCAACTCCATCGTCCCCGGGCCGATCGCCGACACCGAGGGATTGAAGCGCCTCGCGCCCACCGACGACACGATGCAGGCGATGGCGCAGCGCGTGCCGCTGAAGCGGCTGGGCCGCATCGAAGACATCAGCCGCATGGCGATGCTGCTGGCGAGCGACTGGGGCTCGTACATCACCGGCGCGATCATTCCGGTCGACGGCGGACTCGCGTTGACCGGCCCGCGCGACTTCACCGCGGCGGCTGCCGCATCGAAGCGGGAGACGGCATGAGCCTGCATCTCGCCAGAACGACGACGCAGGAAAGCGACAAGCCGCGCAGCGGCCCGCAGCGCTACGTCCCTTTCTCCGAGCACATCGGCCTGCGTGTCGAGCGCGCCGACGCAGGCGAATCCGTGGTGTCGTTGGAACTGCGCCCCGAACTGCTGAACAACCACGACAGCGGCCACGGCGGCGTGCTGATGACGCTGCTCGACAGCGCGATGGCGCATGCCGCGCTCTCGCGCGTGGCCTATGCCCGGGAGGTCGTCACGGTCGACATGCACATCGCCTTCATGCGGCCCACCAGCGGGCGCCTGCTGGCGGACGGGCGTGCCACGGGCGGCGGGCGCTCGGTGTGCTTCTGCGAGGCGACCGTCACCGACGCCAGCGGCGAGGTGGCGGCGCGCGCGATGGGCACCTTCCGCTTCCGCGATCCCGCGTGAGCGTTTAGGCCAATCGGTTTGGCCCAATCCGCGATTGTTGAAGCGCCGGCCCCGGCCGAGACTTGATTCCATCGCAACGAGCACCCACAGGAGTTTCCATGACGCGTATGCATCGCCCCGTCCACGTGATCGGCGTGGGCATGATCCCCTTCACCAAGCCAGGCGCCAGCGACCCGTACACCGTGATGGGTGCGCGCGCCGCGCAACTCGCGCTCGACGACGCAGGTGTCGACTACAGCCTGGTGCAACAGGCCTACGTCGGCTACGTCTACGGCGATTCGACCGCCGGCCAGGCGGCCATCTACGGCGTCGGCCTGACCGGCATTCCGGTCTTCAATCTCAACAACAACTGCTCCACCGGGTCCAGCGCATTGTTCCTCGCGCGCCAGGCGGTCGAAAGCGGGATGGTCGAATGCGCCATCGCGCTCGGCTTCGAGCAGATGCAGCCCGGCGCGCTCAAGGGCGCCTACGACGACCGGCCGTCGCCCATGGCGCGATTCGCCGACGTGATGACGCAGAAGCAGGGCTTCGTCCCCGAGGCGCCCCGCGCGGCGCAGTTCTTCGGTGGCGCCGGCCGCGACTACATGGCGCAGCACGGCATCCGTCGCGACACCTTCGGCCGCATCGCGGTGAAGGCGCGGCAGCATGCGGCGCGCAATCCGCTGGCGGTGTTCCGCCAGACGCTGACGCTGGACGAGGTGATGGGCTCGGCGCCCGTGTTCGACCCGCTCACGCGCTTCCAGTGCTGCCCGCCCACCTGCGGCGCGGCCGCGGCGATCGTCTGCTCGGCCGACTTCGCAAAGAAGCACGGACTGGACATGCGCGTCGTGATCGCGGCGCAGGCGATGACCACCGACACCTCGACCACCTTCGACAGCAAGGACATGCGCAAGCTGGTCGGCTACGACATGACCGCCGCCGCGGCCCGGCAGGTGTACGACGACGCGGGCATCGGCCCGGAGGAACTGGACGTCGTGGAACTGCACGACTGCTTCACCGCCAACGAGCTGATCACCTATGAGGCGCTGGGCCTCACGCCCGAGGGCACGGCGGAGCGCTTCATCGTCGAGGGCGACAACACCTACGGCGGCCGCGTGGTGACCAATCCTTCCGGCGGCTTGCTGTCCAAGGGCCATCCGCTGGGCGCCACCGGGCTCGCGCAATGCGCCGAACTGGTGTGGCAACTGCGCGGCCAGGCCGAGCAACGGCAGGTGGAAGGCGCGCGCCTTGCGCTGCAGCACAACCTGGGCCTCGGCGGCGCTTGCGTCATCACGCTCTATCAGGCAGCTTGAGACCAATGATCGATCGCCGCCACATCGGCCACACGCTCCCGCCTTTCCAGGTGGAGGTCGAAAAGGGCCGCCTGCGCTTCTTCGCCAAGGCCACGGGCCAGACCGATCCCGTCTACATCGACGAAGCCGCCGCGCGCGCGGCGGGACATCCCGGCCTGCCGGTGCCGCCGACCTTCCTGTTCTGCCTGGAGATGGAGGCGCCCGATCCCGCCGCCATCCGCGAGCTGCTGGGCATGGACTACCGCAGCCTGCTGCACGGCGAGCAGGGCTTCACCTACCACGCGATGGCCTATGCCGGCGACACGCTGACCTTCCAGCAGCGCATTGCCGACATCTACGACAAGAAGAACGGCGCGCTCGAATTCGTCGTGCGGACGACCCGTGTGACCAACCAGCGCGACGAGCCGGTGGCCGATCTGCGCTGCGTGACCGTGGTGCGCAACACATGAACGAGACCCTGCCCATGACCACCACGACCCTGCCGGATTGGAACGCGCTGGAGCCGGGCGACACGCTGCCTGCGCTGGAGCTGCCGGCGATCAGCCGGCTCGCGCTCGCGCTGTACTGCGGCGCCTCCGGCGACCACAACCCGATTCACGTCGACACCGACTTCGCACGTTCCGCGGGCATGCCGGACGTCTTCGCGCACGGCATGCTGTCGGCCGCCTGGCTGGGGCGGCTGCTGACGCACTGGGTTCCGCAATCGGCCATCCGGTCGCTGGACGTGCGCTTCGCCTCCATCAGCCACGTGGGCGAGCACATCACCTGCACCGGCAGGATCACCGAGAAATTCGAACGCGAAGGCCAGCGCTGCGTGCGGCTGAACATCGCGACGGCCAACCAGGAAGGCACCACCCGCCTGAGCGGCGAGGCGCTGGTCGCCTGGAACTGACTGACATCACGGACCACAGGAGAGAGACACATATGAACCGCAAACTCGAAGGCAAGGTCGCCCTGGTCTCCGGCTCCGGCCGCGGCATCGGGCGCGAGATCGCGCTCAAGCTGGCCAGCGAAGGCGTGCGCGTCGTGATCAACGACCTCGACGCCGAACCGGCCCGGCAGACCGTCAGCGACGTCGTGGCCGCGGGCGGCAGCGCCACGGCCTGCGTCGGGAGCGTCACCGAAAGCGGCTTTGCAGACCGTTTCGTGCGCACGGCCATTGACACCTACGGCGGCCTGGACATCATCGTCAACAACGCCGGCTACACCTGGGACAACGTGGTGCAGAAGATGACTGACGAGCAGTGGGAGGCTATGCTGGCCGTGCACCTGACCGCGCCCTTCCGCATCCTGCGCGCGGCGTCGGGCTTCATCCGCGAGGCTGCACGGCGCGAGGCCGACGAAGGCCTCGAAGTGTTCCGCAAGGTCGTCAACATCTCGTCGACCTCCGGCGTGTACGGCAACGCGGGCCAGGCCAATTACGCGGCCGCCAAGGCCGGCATCAACGGCCTGACCAAGGCGATGGCCAAGGAATGGGGCCGTTACAAGGTCAACGTCAACAGCGTCGCCTTCGGCCTGATCAAGACACGCCTGACCGAAGCGGATGCCACTGCCGGCGCCAGCATCGACGTCGAGGGCCGGAAGATCAAGGTGGGCGTCAATCCGCAGATCCTGAAGAACGCCGAAGCCCTGATCCCGCTGGGTCGCGGCGGCACGCCGCAGGAAGCGGCCGGTGCGGTCTACATGTTCTGCATCCCGGAATCGAACTACGTCAGTGGACAGGTGCTGGTCTGCGGAGGCGGAAGGCCGTGAACGCGACCCGCGCCTGGATGACGCCGGAGCTGGAGATGTTGCGCGACGGCGCAAGTCGCTTCTTCGAGCGCGAGTGCGTTCCCAACGAGACTCGCTGGCGCGCGCAGCACCACGCGGACCGCGACATCTGGACCAAGGCCGGCGCGGCCGGGCTGCTGTGCGCCAGCATCCCGGAGGAATACGGCGGCGGCGGCGGCAACTTCCTGCACGAGGCGGTGATCTGCGAGGAGCAGATGCGTGCGATGGCGCAGGGCTTCAGCAACAACGTGCACAGCGGCATCGTCGCCCACTACCTGCTGGCCTACGGCACCGAGGAGCAGAAGCGCCGCTGGCTGCCCCGCATGGCGACCGGCGAACTCGTGGCGGCCATCGCGATGACCGAGCCCGGCGCGGGCACCGACCTGCAGCGCATCCGCACGCAGGCGCGGCGCGATGGCGACACCTGGCGCATCACCGGCAACAAGACCTTCATCACCAACGGCATGCATGCCGGCCTCGTCTGCGTGGCCGCCAAGACCGATGCGGCCGGCGGCGCGAAAGGCATCTCGCTGCTGATGGTGGAGACCGAGGGCGCCCCGGGCTTCCGCCGCGGGCCGCTGCTGGACAAGATGGGCCAGAAGACGCTCGACACCACCGAGCTGTTCTTCGACGACGTGCGCGTCGGCGCCGACAACCTGCTGGGTGGCGAGGAGGGCCGCGGCTTCGCGCAGCTCATGCAGCAATTGCCGCGCGAGCGCATGCTGATCGCGGTCGGCGCGGTGGCGACCATGCAGCGCGCGATCGCCGAGACCGTGGCCTATGTGCGCGACCGCCAGGTCTTCGGCCAGCCGCTGCTGAAGATGCAGAACACCCGCTTCAAGCTGGCCGAATGCGAGACGCAGGCGCAGGTGGCTCGCGCTTTCGTCGACGACTGCATCGCCCGCCTGATGGTGGGCGAGCTGGACGTGCCGACCGCGGCGATGGCCAAGTGGTGGACCACCGACGCCTGCTGCCGCATCGTCGACGAGTGCCTGCAGTTGCACGGCGGCTACGGCTTCATGAACGAATACCCCATCGCGCGCCTCTATGCCGACGTGCGCGTCGGCCGCATCTATGGCGGTGCCAACGAGGTGATGAAGGAGATCATCGCCCGGGCCCTGGAGAAGCCATGAGCGCCGCGCCGGACCGCTCCAAGCAAGCTCGCACCGAAGTGCGAAGCACGGAGGTTGCCCAATGAGCCCCGCGCCGGACCGCTCCAAGCAAGCTCGCACCGAAGTGCGAAGCACGGAGGTTGCCCAATGAGCGCCGCGCCTCACTTGCGCTTCTGGCCCAAGGGCGTCGCGCGGGAGTTGCGCGTGCCGCGCGCGACGCTGCCGGAGTACCTGGACACGGCGGCGCGCCGCTACCCGGACAAGCCGGCCATCGTCTACTGCGGCGCGACGACCACGTATGCGCAGTTGCGGGAGCGTGTCGACGCGCTGGCCGCCTACCTGCGGCAGCGCATGGGCGTTGCGCCGGGCGATCGCGTTCTGCTCGCGAGCCAGAACTGCCCGCAGTTCGTCACGGCCTTCTACGCCGTGCTGCGCGCGGGTGCCGTGGTGGTGCCGGTGAACCCCATGAGCAAGGCATCCGAGGTGCGCCACTACGCCGCCGACAGTGGGGCCCGCGTCGCGATCGCGGCGCAGGACCTGCTCCCGACCTTGACGCTGGGCGAGGGCGAGGGCGCGCTGCGCGCGGTGCTGGTCCACGCCTACGCGGATGCCGTTGGCGCGCAGGCGGATGGCGACGAACTGCCCGACTGGGTCACGGCGCCGCGCATGCGCCTGGACGACGCGGCGCTGCATGGCTTCGAGCAGGCGGTCGCGCTCGGCCTGGTCCCCGACGCACTCCCCGCCGCGCCGGACGATCTGGCCGTGCTGCCCTACACATCCGGCACGACCGGCCTCGCCAAGGGTTGCATGCACACGCATGCGACGCTGCTGGCATCGCTGGCCGCTTCGGCCGTGTGGAAGCAGGTGCACGTGGAGACGGTGACGCTGGCCGTCGCGCCGCTCTTCCACATGCTGGGCCTGCAGAACGGCATGAACCTGACGATCTTCCTGGGCGCGACGGCGGTGATGATGCCGCGCTGGGATCCCGCGATGGCGGCGCGCCTGATCGAGCGCCACGCGGTGACCGCGTGGTCGGCGCCGCCGGCGATGGTGATCGATCTCTTCTCGCATGCCGAGGCGCAGCGGCGCGATCTGTCCAGCCTGGCCCTGCTGTCCGGCGGCGGCGCCGCGATGCCCGAGGCGGTCGCGGCCATGCTCTCGCAGCGCTACGGGCTCACCTACAACGAGGCCTACGGCCTGACGGAGACAGCGTCCTTCCTGCATGCCAATCCACCCGCGCGCGGCAAGCGCCAGTGCCTTGGCATGCCGACGCAGGGCGTGGAGTCGCGCATCGTCGATCCGGTCACCTTGGAGGAGCTGCCGCCCGGCGAAGTCGGCGAGCTGGTCACGCGCGGCGCGCAGGTGATGAAGGGCTACTGGCGCAATCCGGCGGCGGATCGCGACGCCTTCATCGACATCGGCGGCCAGCGCTTCTTCCGCACCGGGGACCTGGCCTCGATGGACGGGGAGGGCTACTTCTTCCTGCGCGACCGCCTCAAACGGATGATCAACGCCTCCGGCTACAAGGTGTGGCCCACCGAAGTGGAGAACGCGATGTACGAGCATCCGGCCATCCACGAGGCCTGCGTCATCGCGGTGCCGGACGACAGGCGCGGCGAGACCGTCAAGGCGCTGGTGGTGCTGAAGCCGCAGCAGCGCGGGAACGTCAGTGAGCAGGATGTGGTGGCATGGTGCCGCGACCACATGGCGGTCTACAAGGCGCCCCGGCTGGTGGAGTTCATCGACAGCCTGCCGAAGTCCGGCACCGGAAAGATCCTCTGGCGCGAGTTGCAGGAAGCGCACCGCGCCGCAGGCCAGGAGCAACGATCATGAGCGATTTCACGGCCATTCGCTACGAGCGCCAGGGCAGCACTGCCGTGCTGACGCTGGACACGCCGTCCAACCGCAACGCTTTCACCCCCGCACTGCGAGACGACCTGGCCCGGGCCATCGCGCAGGCGCGCGGCGATTCCGACGTGCGCGCTCTGGTGCTGACCGGCGCCGGCGGGCAGTTCTGTTCGGGCGGTGACTTGCGCGGCATTGCGCAGGCCGAGCTCGGCAACGCCGGCTGGCGCGCCCGCATGCAGGACACGCAGCGCTGGTTCAGCGACCTGATCCTGATGGACAAGCCGGTGATCGCGGCCGTCGATGGCACCGCCTATGGCGCCGGCTTCAGCCTGGCGCTGGCCGCCGACTTCGTGCTCGCGACGCCGCGAGCGCGCTTCTGCATGTCCTTCCTGAAGCTCGGCCTGGTGCCCGATTGCGGTGCCTTCTACACGCTGCCGCGCGTGGTGGGCGCCCAGCGGGCTCGGGAGCTGATGCTGTCGGCGCGCGAGGTCGGCGCCATCGAAGCCTGCGAACTCGGCATCGTGATGGAACTGCACGATCCCGCGCAGCTCGTGCCGCGCGCGTTGGCCCTGGCCGACAGCTTCGCCGGTGCCTCGCCGCTGGCCGTGAGCCTCGTGAAGCGCGCCACGGGCGACGCGGGCGCGCTGGCCGCCATGCTCGACGCCGAGGCCAATGCGCAGGCGTTGGCCTTCGGCACCACGGAGCACCGCGATGCGGTGAACCGCTTTCTCGACAAGCAGCCGCTGCCCTTCCAGTGGCCCATGAACAAGGAGCGAGCGCAGTGAGCCAGACCCCGATCGACGCCACCACCGGCGTGCAGGCTTTCCACCAGGGCGAGCTGGATGCCGGCCGCTTCCTCATCCAGCGCTGCGCCGATTGCAGCCGCCATGTGTACTACCCGCGCGAGCACTGCCCGCACTGCGGCGGGACGACGCTCGAATGGACGACGCCCGCCGGCCTCGGCACCGTGCATGCCGTGACGGCCGTGCGGCGCAAACCGGCCGACGGCGGCGACCTCAACGTCAGCCTGATCGAGCTCGATGAGGGCGTGCGGCTCATGAGCCGTGTCGACAATCTCGCGCCCGGCGCAGTGCGCATCGGCCAGCGCGTCAAGGCACGGGTGCAATCGAAGGACGGCCGTGGTCTCGTGCTGTTCGATGCCATCGAGGGAGCTGCGTCATGAGCGCCGGACTGCGGGCACTGCGCGGCAGCGCCGCCATCGCCGGGGTCGCAACCTTCGGTTGCGGCGAGCAGCCGGGCTTCACGGACATGGAACTGCTGGCCCGCTCTGCGCGCGCGGCCGTCGCCGATGCCGGCCTGACCATGGCCGACATCGACGGACTGTGCACCGCGAGCGCTTCCGCCGCGATGTGGGCCTTGCCGGTCGTCGAGTACCTCGGCCTCAACCCGCGCTACATCGACGGCACCATGCTGGGCGGCAGCAGCTTCATCGCGCACCTGCTGCCCGCGATGCACGCGATCCGTTCCGGCCAGTGCAGCGCCGTGCTGGTCTGCTACGGCAGCGCGCAACGCAGCGCCGCCTTCGGACGGCGCGAGATCGTCGCGGCGCGCCGCTTTCTCGATCCGCAGCCCTACGAGCATCCCTACGAGCCGATGCTGCCGGTGTCCGCCTATGCGCTGGCGGCATCGCGCCACATGCATGAGTTCGGCACCACGCGCGAGCAGCTTGCCGACATCGCGGTGGCGGCCCGTGCCTGGGCCCGGCTCAACCCGGAAGCCTTCATGCGCGATCCGCTCACGCGCGAGGACGTGATGGCATCACGCATGATCTCGGACCCGCTGACGGTGCGCGACTGCTGCCTCGTCACCGATGGCGGCGGCGCCTATGTGCTGGTGAGCGCCGAGCGCGCCCGGGACTTGCCGAAGAAGCCGGTCTACGTGCTGGGCAATGCGACGGCGGTGTGGAACCGGCAGATCTCCTCGATGGCGGATCTCACGGTCACGGCGGCCAGCCAGTCGGGCCGCGAGGCCTTCGCCATGGCGGGGCTTGCGCCGGGGGACATGGGCGTGGTGCAGCTCTACGACGCCTTCACCATCAACACGCTGCTGTTCCTCGAAGACCTGGGTTTCTGCCCCAAGGGCGAAGGAGGCCGCTTTGTCGCCGACGGCGCCATCGCGCCTGGCGGCAGGCTGCCGGTCAACACGAACGGCGGCGGCCTGTCCTGCGTGCATCCCGGCATGTACGGCATCTTCGCGCTCATCGAGGCCGTGCGGCAGTTGCGCGGCGAAGGTGGCGACCGCCAGGTGGCCGGCGCGCGCACCGCACTCGCGCACGGCAACGGCGGGATGCTGTCCAGCCAGGCGACCGCGATCCTTGGCACTGCCGAGGCGCTTTGAAAAAAACGACGTTGCCCGGCACCACCCCCGATCCGGTGCCGAGGCGGCGCGCTCACTTTCCCATCTTTCATCAAGGAGACAAGCCCATGAAGACATCGATGATGCGAAGGCTCTGCGTTGCCGCCGGCCTCGCGTGCCTGCTGGTCGCGCCAGTGCTGGCACAGACAGCCTACCCCAGCCAGCCGCTGAAGTTGATCGTGCCCTATCCCGCGGGCGGCGCCACCGACACGCTGGCGCGCACCATCGGTCAAAAGCTGCAGGAAGCCTGGGGGCAGCCCGCGATGGTGGACAACCGGCCCGGCGCCGGGGGCACCATCGGCAACCAGTTTGTCGCCAAGGCGCCGGCGGATGGCTACACGCTGCTCATCGGCATCACCGCGCTGATCCAGCAGCCGCCGCTGATGGAGAAGCTTCCCTACGATCCGCTGAAGGCCTTCGCACCCGTCGCGATGATCGCGCGCAGCCCGAGCCTGTTCGCTGTGCCGCTGGATTCGCCCGCGAAGCACCTGCAGGACTTCATCACCATGGTGAAGGCCAGCCCCGGCAAGTACAACTTCGGCAGCTACGGCGCCGGCACCTCGGCGCACATTCAGGGCGCGCTGCTCAACATGCAGGCCGGCATCGACCTGGTCCACGTGCCATTCCAGGGCGCTGCGCCGCTGGTCACGAACCTCGTCGGCGGTCAGCTCGCCTCGGCCTTCATCGACAGCGCGAGCGCCCGGCCGCACCTGAAGTCCATGCGCCCCCTGGCGGTGACTGGCACGCAGCGCATGCCCGGATTGCCGGATGTGCCCACCTTCGCCGAGCTGGGTTATCACTCTTTCGATCCCTACGGCTGGTTCGGCGTGTTCGTGCCGGCTGGCACCCCGGCACCGTTGGTGCACAAACTCTCGGAAGAGATCAATCGCATCCTCCGCCTGCCCGATGTCTCGGCCAAGATCGAGTCGCTGGGCCTGCAGGTGGCGGGCGGCAAGCCGGAGGAGTTCCAGAAGGTGCTGCGGACGGACTCGGAGATCTACGCGAAGATCATCAAGGACGCGAATATCCGGCTGATGCAGTGAGGGGCGCGTCGCGCTGAAGATGGTCCGGCTGAATCTGTAGCCACGCCCAGCGCGCGCGATACGACGCGACTTTCTCGTGGAACAGATCGCGATGCGGCACCAGCGGGTTCATCGTCAAAAGGCCGTCGTACAGCAGCGAAAGGCCGTTCGGCGCATGGCGCTGGTTCCACACCGTTTGAAACAGGCAGCCGGCGACCAGCCAACCATCCGGTAGGGACAGATCGCGCCATCGCTCCAGGATGGCCCGGTTGTTGCGATTTTCGAGAATGTCGGCGATCTCCCGATCTCCATCTGTTTCGAGGGGTGGTGATCGCGGATGCCTCATTTGCAGGCAAACCAGCAGAAAGCCGCGCCGTTTTTGCGTTTCGCGGGGGCCGTCCCGGCGCCACGCACAGCCTCCACAGAAATCCGGGGCAACTCGGGGCGCCTGTATCCGGTTGTCCTTTAGCAAGCCAAGGTCGGGCCGAGTTCCTAGAATGTCTGCCCCACCCCCAAGGCATTCATGACACAGGGCTCCATCCGGATTCGCGGTGCACGGCAGCACAACCTCCAGAACCTCGACCTCGACATCCGCACCGGCGAGATGACGGTGGTCACCGGGCCGAGCGGCTCGGGCAAGTCGAGCCTGGTGTTCGACACCCTCTATGCCGAAGGCCAGCGGCGCTATGTCGAGACCTTCTCGGCCTATGCGCGCCAGTTCCTTGACCGCATGGACAAGCCGGCGGTCGACAAGGTGGAGGGCGTGCCGCCCGCCATCGCGATCGACCAGACCAATCCGGTGCGATCCTCGCGCTCGACGGTCGGCACGATGACCGAGCTCAACGACCACCTGAAGCTGCTGTTCGCGCGCGCGGCCCAGTTGTTCGATCGCGAGACGGCCTTGCCGGTGCGGCACGATTCGCCGGATTCGATCTACGCCGAACTGGTGGCGCGGGCCGCGGCGGCCGGCGATCCGCGGGTGGCGCTGACCTTTCCGGTCGAGCTGCCGGCCGGCACTTCGGCCGACGAGGTGACGCAGTGGCTCTCCGCCAGCGGATTCACGCGCGTGCAGGCCGAGCGCGAGGTCGCCACGCCGACCGGTCCGCGCAAGGTGCTCGACGTGGTGGCCGACCGCTTTCGCATCGCCGGGGCCGAGCGTGTGCGCGTGGTCGAGGCGATCGAGGTGGCGCTGAAGCGCGGCAGCGGGCGGCTCACGGTGTATGCGCTGGCTCCGGATGAGGGCGGAGCGCCGGACATGTGGAAGTTTTCGACCGGCCTGCACTGCCCCGAGAGCGACATCCGCTACGCCGACCCGATCCCCTCCATGTTCTCGTTCAATTCGGCCGTCGGCGCCTGCGAGACCTGCCGCGGCTTCGGCCGCGTGATCGGCGTCGACCTCGGGCTCGTGATCCCGAACGAAAAGCTCACCTTGCGCGCCGGCGCGATCAAGACCATCCAGACGCCCGCCTGGAAGGAGGCCCAGGACGACCTCATGCGCCACGCCGAGGCGGCCGGCATCCCGCGCGACACGCCGTGGAACAAGCTCACGCCCGACCAGCAGGCCTGGGTGATCGAGGGCTCGCCCAACTGGAAGGGCAAGTGGAACCAGCAGTGGTATGGCGTGCGTCGCTTCTTCGCCTACCTCGAGAGCAAGGCCTACAAGATGCACATCCGCGTGCTGCTGTCGAAGTACCGCAGCTATACGCCGTGCCCGACCTGCGCCGGTGCGCGGCTCAAGCTCGAGAGCCTGCTGTGGCGCATCGGCAGCAAGGAGGACGCCGACGCGGTGCTCGCCCCCGCGAAGCGCTTCATGCCGGTCGGCGCCAAGTGGTCGCGCGAGCAGCTCGAGGCCTTGCCGGGCCTGTGCCTGCATGACCTGATGCTGCTGCCGATCGAGCGGCTGCGCCGCCTGTTCGACGGCATCGAAAGCCACGGCAACAGCAGCACGGCGAGCGAAGGCGACGTGCAGGCGCTCAAGCTGCTGTTCGAGGAGATCACGACGCGGCTGCGCTACCTGCACGACGTCGGCATCGGCTACCTGACGCTCGACCGCCAGAGCCGCACGCTGAGCGGCGGCGAGGTGCAGCGCATCAACCTCACGACGGCGCTCGGCACCTCGCTGGTCAACACGCTGTTCGTGCTCGACGAGCCCAGCATCGGCCTGCATCCGCGCGACATGAACCGCATCACCGAGGCGATGCTTCGGCTGCGCGACGCCGGCAACACGCTGGTGGTGGTCGAGCACGACCCGGCCGTGATGCTGGCCGCCGACCGCGTGATCGACATGGGGCCCGGCCCCGGCGTGCGCGGCGGGCAGATCGTGTTCGACGGCAGCACCGATGCGCTGCGCGATGCCGAGACGCTCACCGGCCAGTACCTGGGCGGGCGCAAGCAGATCGGCATGGGCTTCCGGCGCATGGTGAGCGACAACACGCCGCGCCTCATTCTTGAGGGCGTGCGCGAGCACAACCTGCAGGGCATCACGGTGGAGCTGCCGCTCTCGCGGCTGGTCTGCATCACCGGCGTCAGCGGCTCGGGCAAGTCGACGCTGGTGCAGGACGTGCTGGCGCCGGCGCTGATGCGCCACTTCGGCAAGGCGACCGAAAGCCCGGGCGCGCACGACCGCATGCTTGGCGCCGATCACCTGAGCGACGTCGTCTTCGTCGACCAGTCGCCGATCGGCAAGACGGCGCGCTCCAATCCTGCGAGCTACGTCGGCGCCTGGGATGCGATCCGCGAGATCTTCGCCACGGCGGCGCTGTCGCGGCAGCGCGGCTACACGGCCTCGAAGTTCAGCTTCAACAGCGGCGACGGCCGCTGCCCGACCTGCGGCGGCTCGGGCTTCGAGCATGTCGAGATGCAGTTCCTGTCGGACGTCTACCTGCGCTGCCCCGACTGCGACGGCAAGCGCTACCGGCCCGAGATCCTCGAGGTGACGATCGAGCGCGCGGACCGCAACCTCAACGTGGCCGACGTGCTCGACCTCACGGTGGCGGAAGCGGCCGCGGCCTTCGACAACGACCGCGAGGTGCAGCGCGTGCTGCAGCCGATCGTCGATGTCGGCCTCGACTACGTGAAGCTGGGCCAGCCCGTGCCAACGCTTAGCGGCGGCGAGGCGCAGCGCCTGAAGCTCGCGGGCTTCCTGGCCGAAGCCGCCAAGAGCGGCAGCGCCAGCAAGCAGCCGCTGGCGCGCAAGGGCACGCTGTTCCTGTTCGACGAGCCCACCACCGGGCTGCACTTCGACGACATCGCGCGCCTGATGCGGGCGCTGCGCAAGCTGCTCGACGCCGGCCATTCGCTGGTCGTGATCGAGCACAACCTCGACGTGATCCGCGCCAGCGACTGGCTGATCGACCTCGGGCCCGAAGGCGGCGAGGGCGGCGGCCAGGTGGTCGCGGTCGGCACGCCGGAGCAGGTGCGCGAGAACCCCGCCTCGCTGACCGGTGCGGCGCTGGCCGACTACGAACTCGCGGTCGGGCCGGGTGCCTACAAGGTAGCGGAGCGTGCCGCGCGCAGCTACGCGGCGAGGGTGCAGCCGGCGCCGGGCCGCGATGCGATCCAGATCGTCAATGCGCGCGAGCACAACCTCAAGAACCTCTCGGTCGACATCCCGCGCGGCAAGTTCAGCGTGGTCACCGGCGTCAGCGGCTCGGGCAAGTCCACGCTGGCCTTCGACATCCTGTTCAACGAAGGGCAGCGGCGCTATCTCGAATCGCTCAACGCCTATGCGCGCAGCATCGTGCAGCCCGCGGGACGGCCGGAAGTGGATGCGGTCTACGGCATTCCGCCCACGGTCGCGATCGAGCAGCGGCTGTCGCGCGGAGGCCGCAAGAGCACCGTCGGCACCACCACCGAGGTGTGGCACTTCCTGCGCCTCTTGTACGTCAAGCTCGGCATCCAGCACTGCATCCACGACGGCGCGGCGGTGCAGCCGCAGACGCCCGACAGCATCGCGGCGCAACTGCTGAAGAACTTCAAGGGCCAGCACATCGGCCTGCTGGCGCCGCTGGTGAGCAACCGCAAGGGCGTCTACACCGAGTTGGCCGACTGGGCCCGGCCGCGCGGCTTCACCCATCTGCGGGTCGATGGCGAATTCCTGCCGACCACGGGCTTCCCGCGCATCGACCGCTTCAAGGAGCACAGCATCGAGCTGCCGGTGGCCAGCCTCGATGTGCTGCCGGCGCGGGAGACCGAGCTGCGCCAGGCCCTGACCCGGGCGCTGGAGCATGGCAAGGGCGTGCTGCACGTGCTGAGCGAACTCACCGGCCTGCGCGGCGCGATGATGGCCGGCGCACCGACCGCCGGCATCGGCCGTACCCAGGTCTTCTCRACCCTGCGCGCCTGCCCGGTCTGCAGCACCAGCTACGCGGAACTCGACCCGCGCCTGTTCTCCTACAACAGCAAGCATGGCTGGTGTCCCGACTGCGTGGGCACCGGCGTCAAGCTGACCAAGGAGCAGCGCAAGGTCTACGACGACTCGGTGATGGCCGACGACCAGAAGGGGCGCGAGCAGACCTTCGCCGAGCCCGAGGCCGAAGACGTGGGCGACGTGGCATGCCCGACCTGCGAGGGCACGCGGCTCAACGCGACCGCGCGCGCCGTGCTGTTCGGCGAAGGCGGTGGCATCGGCATCACCGAGCTGGCGCGCATGAGCGTGACCGATATCCGCATCTGGTTCGAGAACATCGCGCTCAGCGGCCGCCAGGCCGAGATCGCGCGCGACCTGGTGCCCGAGATCAAGAGCCGGCTCGAATTCCTCGAAGAGGTCGGACTGGGCTACCTCACGCTCGACCGCGGCGCGCCCACCCTCTCCGGCGGAGAGGCCCAGCGCATCCGGCTCGCGGCCCAGCTCGGCAGCAACCTGCAGGGCGTGTGCTACGTGCTCGACGAGCCGACCATCGGCCTGCATGCGCGGGACAACCAGATCCTGCTCGACGCGCTGCACAAGCTCGGCGACAAGGGCAACACGCTGGTGGTGGTCGAGCATGACGAGGACACGATCCGGCGTGCCGACCACATCATCGACATCGGTCCCAGCGCGGGCAAGCGCGGCGGCCGGCTGGTGGCCGAAGGCAGCGTCGCGGACATCCAGGGCGCGGGCGACTCGCAGACCGGCCGCTACCTGCGCGATGCGATCAAACACCCGCTGCAGGCCCGGCGCAACGTGCCGGCGCCCGAGCCCGGCGCGCCGGACTGGCTCAGCGTGCGCGGCGCCGACCTGCACAACCTGAAGGACGTCACGGTCTCGCTGCCGCTGCACCGGCTGGTGGCGGTCACGGGCGTCAGCGGCTCGGGCAAGTCGACCCTGGCGCGCGACGTGCTGCTGGCCAACGTGTATGCGGTGGTGGTGCAGCGCATGACCAAGGCCGGACGCGACGCCGATGCCGCGGGCAAGCATCCGAAATGGGTGGGATGCAGCGCGGTCGAAGGCTACGAGACCATCGACCGCGTGCTCGAGGTCGACCAGACCCCGATCGGCAAGACGCCGCGCAGCTGCCCGGCGACCTACATCGGCTTCTGGGACACGATCCGCAAGCTGTTCGCCGACACGCTCGAAGCCAAGGCGCGCGGCTATGGGCCTGCACGCTTCAGCTTCAACACCGGCGAGGGCCGCTGCCCGGGCTGCGACGGCGCGGGCGTGCGCACCATCGAGATGAGCTTCCTGCCGGATGTGAAGGTGGCGTGCGAGGTCTGCCACGGCGCGCGCTTCAACCCCGAGACGCTGGCGGTCAGCTGGCGCGGCAAGAGCATCGGCGACGTGCTGCAGATGGAAGTCGACGAGGCGGTCGAGTTCTTCGCCTCGATGCCGAACATCAGCCATCCGCTGCAGCTGCTGAAGGACGTCGGGCTCGGCTACCTGACGCTGGGCCAGCCGTCGCCGACGCTGTCGGGTGGCGAGGCGCAGCGCATCAAGCTGGTGACCGAACTCAGCAAGGTGCGCGACGACGTCACGCGACGCGGCAACAAGGCGCCCCACACGCTCTACGTGCTCGACGAGCCGACGGTCGGCCTGCACATGGCCGACGTCGAGAAGCTGATCCACGTGCTGCACCGGCTGGTCAACGGCGGCCACAGCGTGGTCGTGATCGAGCACGACCTCGACGTCATCGCCGAAGCCGACTGGCTGATCGATCTCGGGCCCGAAGGCGGCAATGGAGGTGGACGCGTGGTGGCGGCCGCGCCGCCGGAAGACGTGGTGAAGCTGGGCACGCACACGGGCGTTGCGTTGGCACCTGTGCTGGCGCGTTCGCGCGAACGGCATGAGGTGCTGACGCTGCCGGTGCGAGAAGCGGAGTCGAAGCCGGAGCCGAAGCGGCGCGAAGCGTGATTGCGTCGGCTTGTTCGCTCGTTGGGGGCGCCCGGCATGCGGTACGGGCCAGTCGACCCCACTGCGCCGGCCCTTCGGGCTGCCTTGCGGTGCTCGCTTCAGGCGGGGTCCGCGCGAAACTCGCTTCGCTCAAACACGCGCGGCCCTTATCCGCCTGAAGCTGCGCTCCTCAGCGGCGCAGAGGGGATCGCCCGTCCCGCACCGCATGCCGGGCTTCGGGGGTGTGCGAGCCCCCCTKCGCTTCCAGCGAAGCAATGCAACCCCAACGTGTCCACGGCGGTGGGCGGTAGGCCCCGGGCCGGCCGTTGAGGCACCGCCGAGCAGCGCAGCGGTGCGCGGATCAGGGCTCGCGACTGTTTGAGCGAAGCGAGTTTGAGC
>NZ_JBFUCI010000014.1:0-36561 GCF_056405335.1 Variovorax sp. P1_H12_2 | reverse complement strand
AGAACGAGCTGCGCGTGATCATCGGCCCGAACGGCGCCGGCAAGACCACGCTGCTCGACCTGATCTGCGGCAAGACCCGCGCGAGTGCCGGCAGCATCAAGTTCAAGAACACCGAGCTCACGAGGATGGCCGAATACCGCCGCGTGCGACTGGGGATCGGCCGCAAGTTCCAGACGCCCTCCATCTACGAAAACCTCAGCGTGTTCCAGAACCTGGAGGTGTCGTTTCCGGCCGGGCGATCGGTCATGGGCGCGCTCGGCTTCAAGTGCACGGATGAGGTGAGGTCCAGGGTCGACGCGGTCGCGGCCGACATTCACCTGTCCGACAAGCTCGACACCGAGGCCGGCCTGCTCAGCCACGGCCAGAAGCAGTGGCTGGAAATCGGCATGCTCCTGATGCAGGAACCTGAGTTGCTGATGCTCGACGAACCGATCGCCGGCATGAGCGCGCGCGAACGCGAGCTCACCGCTGACCTGCTGCAGCGCATCTGCCAGGGCCGGTCGGTGATCGTGATCGAGCACGACATGGAATTCGTCAAGCGCATCGCGCACAAGGTCACGGTCATGCACCAGGGAAAGATCCTGGCCGAAGGGCCGATGGATCAGGTGCAGGCCGACGAGCGCGTGATCGACGTCTACCTCGGCCACTAGGAGCAAACGACATGAGCACAGCCATGCTGGAGGTCAAGGACCTCTACACCTCATACGGCCAGAGCGAGGCGCTGCACGGCATTTCGTTCCAGGCGCGCAGGAACGAGACCATCGCCATCATGGGCCGCAACGGCATGGGCAAGACCACGCTGTTCAAGAGCCTGATGGGTGTGCTGCCGATCAAGAGCGGCAGCATCAGCGTTGCCGGGCGCGACGTCTCGCGCGACGAGAGCTTCGTACGGGTCGCCAAGGGCATTGCCTACGTGCCGCAGGGCCGCATGATCTTCCCGACCCTGACGGTGGAGGAGAACATCCAGACCGGCCTAGAGAACTCGAAGACGCGCCGCATTCCCGAGGAAATCTACGCGCTCTTCCCGGTGCTGTTCGACATGAAGCGCCGCAAGGGCGGCAACCTGTCGGGCGGCCAGCAGCAGCAGTTGGCGATCGCGCGTGCGCTCGTGACCGACCCCAAGGTGCTGCTGCTCGACGAGCCTACCGAGGGCATCCAGCCTTCGATCATCAAGGACATCGCGAAGGCGCTGAACGAGATCCGCAAGCTGCGCGAGATCACGATCGTGGTGTCGGAGCAGGTGCTGAGCTTCGCGCTGGACGTTGCCGACCGCCTGTTCGTGATCGAGGGCGGGATCTTCGTGCACGAGACCGCGCGCGACAAGACCGACGTGAACCACATCAAGGCCTATCTCTCCGTTTGAACTCCCCTTTCGACAACCACCCCAGGAGCCATTGCAAATGACCGACACGCTGATCAAGGTCGACCTGACCAAATCGCCGACCGAGAACGAGATGATCCACAACCGCTGGCACCCGGACATCCCGATGGCCTGCTGGGTGAACCCGGGCGACGACTTCATCCTCGAAACCTTCGACTGGACCGGCGGCTTCATCAAGAACAACGACAGCGCCGACGACGTGCGCGACATCGACCTGACCACGGTGCACTACCTGTCGGGCCCGGTCGGCGTGAAGGGGGCCGAGCCCGGCGACCTGCTGGTGGTCGACCTGCTGGACATCGGCGCCAAGCAGGACAGCCTGTGGGGCTTCAATGGCTTCTTCTCGAAGAAGAACGGCGGCGGCTTCCTCACCGATCATTTTCCGGAGGCGCAGAAATCGATCTGGGACTTCAAGGGCATGTTCACCAGTTCGCGCCACATCCCGGGCGTCAACTTCGCGGGACTGATCCATCCCGGCCTGATCGGCTGCCTGCCCGACAGGGCGATGCTCGACATGTGGAACAAGCGCGAGATCGACTTCATCGCGACCGACCCGGATCGCGTGCCCGGCCTGGCGAATCCGCCTTCGGCCGGCACCGCCCACATGGGAAAGATGACCGGCGAGGCCAGGGCCAAGGCAGCCGCCGAGGGCGCACGCACCGTGCCGCCGCGCGAGCACGGCGGCAACTGCGACATCAAGGATCTCTCGCGCGGCTCCAAGGTTTTCTTCCCGGTCTACGTCGACGGCGCCGGCCTGTCGGTGGGCGACCTGCACTTCAGCCAGGGCGATGGCGAGATCACCTTCTGCGGCGCCATCGAGATGGCGGGCTGGGTGCACATGAAAGTCACGCTCATCAAGGGCGGCATGGCCAAGTACGGCATCAAGAACCCGATCTTCAAGCCGAGCCCGATCACGCCGCACTACAACGACTACATCATCTTCGAGGGCATCTCGGTGGATGAGGCGGGCAAGCAGTACTACCTTGACGTGCACGTGGCCTACCGCCAGGCATGCCTGAACGCGATCGAGTACCTGAAGAAGTTCGGCTATTCCGGCGCACAGGCCTATTCGATCCTCGGCACCGCACCGGTGCAGGGCCACATCAGYGGCGTGGTCGACRTSCCGAATKCCTGCGCCACGCTSTGGCTGCCGACGCAGATCTTCGACTTCGACATCAAYCCGAACGCCAACGGGCCGACCAGGTTCATCGACGGCAAGATCGACATGCCGCTGTCGCCCGACCTTGCCTGACCGGAGCGCGAGCAGCATGCCGACCTACGACTACCGGTGCGACGACTGCGGCGGCTTCGATGCACTGCGCAGCGTGAGCCAACGCGACCTGCCGGCGGACTGCCCGGATTGCGGCGGCGCCTCGCCGCGCGTGATGTCGGGCGCACCACGCCTGGCGCTCATGGCCGACGGCACGCGCCGCGCCATCGCGGTCAACGAGCGTGCGGCGCACGAGCCGAAGCGCTCGGGCGACTACGCGCGGCTCAGGCATCCCTCGGGCTGCGGCTGCTGCAGTGGCGCCAAGCGTGGCGCGACGGTGACCGCGCCCAACGGTGCCAAGACCTTTCCGACCAAACGGCCCTGGATGATCAGCCACTAGGAGCAGCACCATGATTCATGGAGATATCTCGAGCAGCAAGGACACCGTAGGTGTCGCGGTCGTCAACTACAAGATGCCGCGCCTGCACTCGCGTGCCGAGGTGCTCGACAACGCGCGTGCGATCGCGAAGATGGTGGTCGGCATGAAGTCCGGACTTCCCGGCCTCGACCTCGTGATCTTTCCCGAGTACAGCACCCACGGCATCATGTACGACAGCGCCGAGATGTACGAGAACGCCGCCACCGTGCCCGGCGCCGAGACCGAGATCTTCGCCGAGGCCTGTCGCAAGGCGAAGGTGTGGGGCGTGTTCTCCCTCACCGGCGAGCGCCACGAGGAGCATCCGAACAAGGCGCCCTACAACACGCTCATCCTCATGAACGACCAGGGCGAGATCGTGCAGAAGTACCGCAAGATCATGCCCTGGGTGCCGATCGAGGGCTGGTATCCGGGCAACTGCACCTATGTGAGCGACGGGCCGAAGGGGCTCAAGGTCAGCCTCATCATCTGCGACGACGGCAACTATCCCGAGATCTGGCGCGACTGCGCGATGAAGGGCGCCGAGCTGATCGTGCGCTGCCAGGGCTACATGTACCCGGCGAAGGAGCAGCAGATCCTCATCAGCAAGGCAATGGCCTTCGCCAACAACACCTATGTGGCGGTCGCCAACGCGGCGGGCTTCGACGGCGTCTATTCGTATTTCGGCCACTCGGCGATCATCGGCTTCGACGGCCGCACGCTCGGCGAATGCGGCGAGGAGGAAATGGGCATCCAGTACGCGGCGCTCAGCAAGAGCCTGATCCGCGACTTCCGCAAGCACGGCCAGTCGGAGAACCACCTCTTCAAGCTGGTTCACCGCGGCTACACCGGCTTGATCAACTCCCGCGAAGGCGACAAGGGCGTGGCCGACTGCCCCTACGACTTCTATGCCAAGTGGATCGCCGATCCACAGGGCACGCGCGAGATGGTCGAATCCTTTACCCGCAGCACCGTCGGCACCGCGGAGGCGCCGATCGGGGGCATCCCGAACGACGACACGGCCGGCGTGCACCGCTGATGCCAGATCCGCTCGAATCCTGGCGCATTACGCAGGAGCCCTGGCAGGGGTGAAAGCGAACGGCAGTCCCAAGAAGATCAAAGACTTGCCGACCCCTAAGACAGCGACTGCGGAATCGTGAACACCATGTTCGCCGCGCCGCGGAACTCGCCCTTGGTCACCAGGAACCACAGTGTCGCGTTGTCGCCGAACAGCTCGCCGACGTTGCTGCTTGCGGCGGCGCGGCGCGCGATCAGCATGCCGTAGGTGCTGGAGCGCGGTTGGGTGGCGGTGAAGTGGTTGCCGCTGACGCTCATGAAGTTCCCGGCGCACAGCACCATGTCGGCCGTGAAGGTGTTGCCCTGYAGCACCACCGTCTGGAACAGGCCGCKGGCCCGCTTCGCGGTGAGCAGCTTGATGGTTTCGATGCCCATCGTCAGCCGCGTCAGCAGGTTGCTCGCGAACACCAGTTGGCCGACGCCGGGCTGGACCTCGAAATCACCGGGCTGCAGCGCGCGCAGCAGCGCGTCGCGCGGCACCTCGGGGTCGGGGATGCCGTAGAACGCCACGTCGCCCGCGAACTGGCAGTGCGTGATCTCACACAGGTCGGTGATGTCCTGGAAAACTGCGGCCGCCCGTACCGCCGCCGGTAATGTGCAGCCGCGCATGCGCAGCACGCGCGTGCTGCCGACGGCCAGCCAGGGCAGTTGGCTGTCGCTCCTGCCGGCCACGTTCACGCCGTCCAGCTCGACCTGGGTGTTATTGGTCAGCGCGATCACGCCGCGCTCGCTGAGCTGCAAATGCAGATCGCGCAGTTCCAGCGCGGCCAGGCCGGCCAGGGCGATCGGGGCGGCGACCACGATCACCGCGGTGGGGCCGCAGCCGTGCAACGACAGGCGCCGCACCGGCTGCGTGGAGGGCGCATCCAGCGTCAGGCCGGCCTCGAGTCGGTGCGTGCCTGGCAGGAAGCAGATGCACAGCGAGGGCCGCGCCGCCAGCAACTTCTCCAGCAGTTCGCTGCTGAGTTCGGGGAAGTCGCCCCCCTTGCCGATCGTGACCTCGCAGCCGCCGCCCCCGCCGGTGGCCGGCGTCGTGGCGGTGGCCGCGAACACCAGCACCTGCTCGGCCACCGGGCTGCCGCCGCTGGTCAGCAGATGCGCACGGACGCGCTGGTTCTGCGGCGTGCCCAGCCGCCAGGGGCATTCGGCCAGGCCCTGGGCGTTGCAGGTGGCGTCGAAGACGCTGGCCGGCGGGTTGCCCACGCTGCCGGCCCCGGCCTCCACCGTGAAGCGCACGCGCGCGCCGGGCACGGGCAGCGCGCCGCGCATCACGCGCACACGCAGCGGCTCGGGCAGCGCGCCGCCGGGCGTGGTGTTCTGGCCGTCGCCGCCTACGTAGAGCAGTTGCGTCATTTTCGTGAGCGGCGGGAACAGGTCGCGGCAGTCGGTGATGTCCGTGACCAGGCCGCTGGCGTCCACCGTCACCAGGCCGAGCCGCGCCCAGCCGTCACGCACGCCGGCCGGCGGCTCGGCGACGGGCTCGCCGTCGCAGTCGCGCGGCCATTCCACGTCGGCCGTCACGGTGCGCGCCGGGATCTGCCAGTAGTCGCCCGGCCGGTAGCTGCCGCCGGGTGCGAAGCGGATCTGCACGCCATCCTCCAGCGTGATCCAGTCGCCTTCCTCCACCGCCAGCGCGTGCTCGCCGGCCACGGCGGGCGTGTGGTCCCAGCGGCGCAGCACGGGGTGGCGCGCCGGGTCCTGGCCCAGCGTGCCGGTGGGCACGCCATCCAGCACCAGTTCCAGCGCATCGTCGCCGTCTTGCAGGTAGTCGAAGAGCTGGCCCGCGCGGCCCTGCAATTCGGCCTCGTCGTCGACCAGTTCCACGCGGTCGTGCAGGGTGAGGTCCAGGTTCGCATCGCGGCCGCGTGCCGCCAGGCGAATCGTGGTGCGGTTGGCGTCGATGCTGATCTCCTGCACCGCATAGCTGACCGAGCCGTTCTCGCGCGACCACTTGAATGTGGCGGCGCCCGCCGCGTCCACCGAGTGGATTTCCACGCGGTAGAGCTGGTTCTCCAGCCGGCGGTAGCCTGCCGTGGCGGCGATCTCGCAGACGCCGGTGGACGCCAGTTCGGGCTCGGCGCGCGCGGCCATGCGGGCGCCCGGCGGGGCGGTCAGGGTGTTCCAGGCGGCCACGTCGGCGCCGCAGTGCCAGGCGGTGTTGTCGGGCGCGGCCGGCAGGGCGAGCGTGCGCACTTGCGCCACCTGCTGCGCGCGGGTGGCGGTGTCGGGGCCGCCCAGTGCCACTTCGCGGATGCCCGGGTCCTCCAGCGCACTCACATGGCGTTGCCAGGCGCGCAGGTAGACCAGGTGCGTGCCGGCCGGCAGCCGTGCCGGCACGCCGCCGTCGGGCTGGTTGGCCAGCGAGGCGGCCTGCTCCCATTCGCAGAGCTGGCCCTGCACGTAGTAGCGGCCCGCGCCGATGCGCAGGCTCGCCGCCGGCAGCGCCGCAGGCGCACCGGCGCCGGTGGCTTGCACGCGCCAGGCCTGGCCACCGCCGACCAGCCAGGGCTGCTCCGTGCCGGCCACCRACAGGCCCGCCAGTGCCGGACCGCCGGCCACGGTCTGCGCGGTCCAGGTGGTGCCGCCATTGGTGGTGACCAGCAGCGCGCCGTCCTCGCCAGCGATCCAGCCATTGTTGGCGTCGCGAAAGCGCACCGCGCGCAGCCGCGAGGTGCTGCCGCTGGTGGCGGTCGTCCAGGTCGCGCCGCCGTCGGCGCTGCGCAGCACGGTGCCGCCGTCGCCCACCGCCCAGGCCTGGCCACCGGCGAGCGACACCGCGCGCAAGGTGGCGCTGCTGCCGCTTTGCACGCGGGTCCATCCCGCGCCGCCGTTGCTGCTGCGCACGATCGCGCCGCCGGGCCCCACGGCCAGGCCTTCCTGCGCGTTGGCGAAGGCCGCGGCGTAGAGGCGCTGAACGCCGCTGGCGTGGCGCGTCCAGTTGGCGCCGCCGTCGACGGTGCGCAGCACCAGGCCGCCGTCGCCCACGGCCCAGGCGTGCTGGGCATCGAAGACCGCGACGCCGCGCAAATGCTGCAGGCTGCCGGCGTTCTGCACGGTCCAGGTGCTGCCCGCGTTGCTGGTGCGCAGCACGGTGCCGCCGTCGCCCACGGCCCAGCCGGTGTTGGCGGCGCGCGCAATGGCACGCAGGTGCCGCGTGCTGCCGGTGGCGGCCACGGTCCAGGCCGCGCCGCCATTGGTGCTGACCAGCAGCACGCCGTCTTCGCCGGCGATCCACACGCTGTTGGCATCGGCTGCATGCACCGCCAGCGCGACCATGCCGGCCGACAGCGCGAAGCCGGCGTTCTCGGCCGGCGCGCCGCTCTGGCCGATGACGTCCTCGGCCAGAGCCTCGGCACGGCGGCGGGTGATGTCGCCTTCCTCGTTGAAATCCGCATCGATGATCACGCGGCCTTGCTGCATGCGCACGGCGGTGTAGTGCGCGCCGGGCTCGAAGGTCTCGCGGGAGAGATCGGCTTTCATGGTGTCCTCCTCAATTGGCGAAATGCACGCTGGCGGCCAGGCCCAGGCGCAGGTACTCGGTCAGTGCATCGCGCAGGTTGGCCTCGCGCTGCGGCTGCTGCAGGTGTTCGTAGGCGCCCATCTCTGCGCCGCTGGCCGCGCCGGTGCGAATCTGCGCCGCGCAGCGCAGTTCCAGTTGGCCCAGCGCCGGGTCGCCGTAGCGGCGCGAGACGAAGAGCGGCCGCACCGTGGCCTCGACCTCGGCGCGAACCGCGTCCTTTTCGGCGGTCGTGGCGTTGGCTGGCAGGTCGGCGATGCGCGTCTCGCTCTCGAGCTGCGGCTGGCAGCGGTAGCGCCGCGGCACCTGCGAGGAAGGGGGCACGTAGCAAAAGCGCACGCAGCCCACCTGGCGACGCTCGGCGAGCACCGGTGCGTCGAAGATGCAGTCGCTGGCATTGAGCGACAGCGCGTTGACGCCGCCGAAGAAGCTGGTGCGTTGCAGGTCCAGCGCGGCCTCGGGCGCGTCCAGCGCCGGCGCCGAAGCGCCGTCGGCGAGGCCCAGGCCGACGATGCTGTCGGCCACCTCCACCCCGCGCACCGGGCCGGCCACGGTGACCGGTGCGCAAAGGCTTTGCAGCAGCCGCAATTGCAGGCGCGGGCTGTCGACGCCCACCTGCAGGTGCTGCGTGCCCTGCACCGTGTCGGGCAGCAGCGTGCAGTGCGCCAGCTCCAGCTGGCCCAGGCGGCCGGACACCTGCAGGGGCCCCTGCAGCAGCAGCCCGTGCAGGAACAGCGCGCCCGGGTCGGACGCGTCGGCGTCGGCGGTACCGCTCACCTTCAGCAGGCCCTGCCAATGCGCGCGCACCTGCCGGGCCTCGAAGCGGCCGGCCACGCGCTCCATGCTGCCGGGCGGCGCGTCGGGGATGGGCTGCAGCGGCCATTGGCCGGCGACCACCAGCAGTTGCGAGGCTTCGGGGATCCGGATTTCCAGCGGGTCGTCGTCGATCTCCGTCAGGCTGTCCATCACCACGATGACGCCGGTGCGCCCCGCCGGCTCGTCATTCCAGGCCTGGACGGCGGCACGCAGGGTGGGGAACAGCATGCCGCCCGCGGGCAGCAGGTGCGACACGCCCACCTGCCAGACCTGCGGGTCGAAGAAGCCGCTTCGGCTTTCGTCGGCCGCGCGGCTGGCCGCGCGCAGTGCGGCGCCGCGATCGTAGGGACCGCCGCCGATGTCGGCCACGCTGGCATGGGTCGCATGCAGCCACACTTGCTTCACGTCCAGCGCGGCCGGGAACGCGATGCGTCCGCGCAGCAGGTCCAGCGCCGGCACGCGCGGCGTGGGCTGGGCCAGTTCCACGGTGTCGGGGATCTCGCAGATGCAGATGTCCTCGCGCGGCACCTCCACCGGCAGCGTCTCGCCGGCGAGCCGCACGAAGCAGCGCAGCACCGGGTCGCGCTCGGTCATGAAGCGCGGCGCCGGCTCGGCCTGGTCGGCGCGCAGCCGCACGAGCTCGGCATGCAGTGCCAGCGGGCGCAGCGGGGCCGGGGTGTGTTCCTCGCGCRCAGCCTGGGTGATGGCGCCGCTGCCGGTCTCGGTGGGCGGGCGGTTGAACACCGGTGCGTCCACGCCCGCCGGGTGCATGTGCCACCAGCCACCTGATTGCGCCTCGCGTGCGCTGATGAAGTCGGCCGTCGCCATTTCGGCGACGGGGCCCGGCGCGCCGCTGCCCAGCGGCTGCGGGCGCAGCCGCCACAGGTACAGGCCCACGTTGGGGATGTTGAAGCGGCCGCCACGCGTGTCGGCGTTGCGCACCTCCAGCGTGTGGGCAAAGGGGTCGAAGGCGCCGGCCGAGGCCTGCGCCAGCTCGGCCGCCGCGGCGTCGCGCACGCAGGCCGTGGCGGTGGGCGCGCGGCGCACGTGGTTCATGTGCTGGGTGGTGCCCAGGCGCTGGAAGAACTCCACCGCCGCTGCGGGCCAGCCGGTGACATCGCGCGCCAGTTGCTCCAGCACCAGCGCCGTGCCCTTGCGGCGGCGGTAGGCGATGGTGTTGGCGACCCAGGCGCGCGTGCTGACGCCGGCCGAGGGCACCGGGCGGATCGGCCGCGCGCCCAGCAGGTCGCCGATGTAGGGCACGGTCCATTCGTCGCAGGTCTCGATGAACCAGTTGTCGTACAGGCGCGCGGTGTCGGCCTCCACCGCCTCGAGTTCGCTTTCGATCACGGCCAGCAGCGCCCGCAGCGGCGCACCGCGCTCGGTGTCGCGCAGGCGGTGGATGACCGGCAGCAGCTGGTAGAGCCGTTCGGGGGTGAGGAGACTCATAGCGTGGCCTTCACGAGTTCGAGTGCCGCGGGGTTCAGCAACATCAGTTCGGCCGGCCGCATCGCCATGTCCACCGGGTCCCAGCGCGCGCCGAAGGCCGGCACGAACTGCCCGTTGYCGGCGGCGGCCGCGGCTTCACCGTAGGGCTGCAGCACCTCCAGGTCCACTGCCACCACGCCGGGGACCTGGTGCAGCAGTGCGAGCAACTCGGCGGCGGTGACCGATTGCGCCAGGTCTCGCGCGTCGAAGCCGAATGCGGCTTGCAGCTTCGCCCTGCAGGCCGCGAGCACCGTGTCGGCCTCGTGGCGTGGGTCGATCGCCACGCGCGCGGTGCAGCGGAAGTAGCGCAGCACCGAGGCGCCCAGCACGAAGGCCTGCGAGGGGTCGGACAGGCTGGCAATGGCCTTCTGCAGGTTGTCCATCACCTCCTCGCCCGGCACGCCGCCGGTGGCGCCGGCCACCGAGAGCAGCACGCGCGAGCTGCCGTTGACCCACACCAGGTCGGCGCGCGCCTTGCCGATGCCCGGGAAGGCACGCGCAAAGTCCTGGTAGTCCGACAGCGAGACCACGCGCTCGAAGGCCAGCAGCGTCAGCGGCGCATTGCGGCGTGCGTCCTCCAGCTTCTCGGGCCCCTGGGCGCCGCTGGCCGGCAGCGGGTTGCTCACGCCGCGCAGGCCCAGCGGCATGGCGCGCAGCATGGTCAGCGTGCCCGCCGCCACCTCGCCGTCGGGGCCGATGCCGCTGCGGTAGCGCGCCTGCACGTTCATCTGGCCGCTGGGCAGGCGCGCGCCGCTGCGGCCGTCGCCGAACAGGACCTTCATGCGCGCCTCGTTGTCGATGCGCGTGGTGAACACATGCTCGTCGGGCGCGGCACCGTACAGCGAGGGGCGTTCGGTCCACAGCAGGCCGTTCACGCGCAGTTCCAGCGTGCTCTTCACGCCGCTGGCCGAGGCGGCCGTCAAGTGCGTGGTCGGCGGCTTGCGCAGCATGAAGCGCTGGAAGCTCTCCTTCGCGTCGCCGTTGCCCAGCACCTCCTGCACGCTCTCGCCGTGCGTGGCGCGGACCACGTTGGCGTGGATCTGCAGCCTCTCGCGCTGATAGCTGTATGCCAGCGCCTTCTGCAGCACCAGCGTGCTGCGGCCGGCGCTGTGCTCCACTTCGTCCAGCAGCGCGATCTCGGCCGCCTCCACGCCGGGCAGGTCGGCCCGCGGGCCGACGAAGGCCAGGGGCTGGCCGCGCGTCAGACCCAGCACCATGGTCGACAGCTCGATGCGCTTGCTGTCGCGCTCCACCGGGGTCTCGATCGGCAACTCGGCCAGGGGCTGGCGCCGGCTGACGACGTGGGCCGTGGTGTCGCGGAACAGGAAGGCCTCTTCCGGCGCCTCCGCCATCGGCTGGCCGCTGCTGTCGGCCAGCCGCAGCGCGGTGGCGCGGGCCGACAGGCCGTAGTCGGCGCGCGAGACTTCGCGCGCATCGAACAAGGCATAGGCCGTGGCCTTCTCGCTGGGGGCGTCGAAGATCATCCAGCTGCCGGGCGCGAGCTTGGGCACCGGGCGCTCCAGCAGCGCGTGACAGGGCGGCAGGACCAGGCTCTCCATGTTGGGGTTGCCCTGCGAGTCGGTCCAGATGCTGCGGCTGGCGTCCAGCGTGCCGGTGGGGGAGGTGATCGGATCCTGGTCGTCCCAGCCATCCTTGTAGATGTCCGGATCGCGGAGATTGATCTTCGGCAGCGAGCCCCACTTGGGCGCGTTGTGCCCGAAGAAGCCCAGCCGCTGCGCAAAGCTGAAGGCGCCGGCCTCGGGCGACTTCGGCTTGGCCGGGGGCTGGACGCTGGCCGTGATGGTCTGGACGAGCTGCGTGGTGCTCCAGCCCTGGATCGCGATCATGGCCTGCAGCTCGTTCTCCTTCCAGCTCTTGCTGGTGATGGCGGGGCCCAGGTCGGTGGTGGTGAAAGGCACGGTTTCGACCTGCGCCTGCGCGTAGCCGCCGTAGAACATCGACACGGTGGGCACCAGCCAGACGAGCATCGGCGGCGCCGCGGGCGTCTTCGGGTCGGGCAGCGGCTCCAGCGCCACGCGTACGCGGCGCAGGGCCGGTTCGTCCTCGACCTCCAGCGCGCGCAGCGCCAGGTGCTTCAGCTCCAGCCCCTTCTTGCCGACGAAGAGCAGCAGTTCGCCGGCCTGCACGCCGCTGGCCTGGTCGGACAGGTAGATGCGGGCCACTTCCTGGGCGTCCACCCGCGGCTCCACGGGCAGGTCCGGGTCGAGCCGGTACAGGTTGCCGCTGGAGAGATCCGGATGCAGGCCGACGGTGTCGGCCGGCAGGCTGCCGGCGGGGTAGAGCAGGGCCAGGCGCAGCGCGCCGTCGGGGCCCAACACGGCGAGGTCGGCCGGCCGGGTCTGGCGCGGGCGCAATGCGTTCCATTCGGCGCGCGCGACGATCGGCTCGCCGGTCTCGAAGACCTGCGGCAGCTTGCCCTGCGGCGGCACGCTCTGCACCGGCGCGCCGGCCGCGATGGTGCACACGCCCGGCGCGCCGGGCGCGTCTTCCACCGTGAAGACCAGGTGCACGCTGGCGGCGACGCCGGGCCGCAGCTCGTAGCCGACGGCTCGCGCGAGCTCCAGCACCGAGCGGCGTTCAGTGGCGGTGCGGAGGAACCCCTCGTTGGCGATGCGCTCCTGGTAGAAGGTCAGCACGTCGGCCACGCAGGCCGAGGCATCGACCAGCGCGATGGCCGCGTCGTCGGGCTCGCGGGTGCGAAGCTGGCCCAGGGGCCGCGGCGCGGTCGCCAGCTGACCGGGCAGCCCCCAAAGCGGCAGGCGGGCCAGCATGCGCTGGTAGAAGCCGGGCTGGCTGTCGATGCGCCAGGCCAGCGCGGGCAGTCCCGGCGCGTTGTAGATGGTGCCGGGCTCGGCCTGGCCTTCGCAGCAGTGGCAGCCGTCGAGGGGGAGGTCTTCGCTGCTCATCTTGTTTCCTCCGCCGCATGCACCTCGAACTGGATGCGGCCGTGCTCGGGCGCGTTGGGGTCGTTGTCCAGGCGCGCGATCTCCAGCCGTGCCGTCGCGATGCGGCCGGCGTCGATCTCGCCGTCCGGCAGCCGGCCCAGGCGCTGGAAGCGCAGCGGCTCCACGTGCGAGACGCCCTGCACCGCCATCGCCGCGGCGATCACGGCGCTCAGGTAGACCGGCTCGCCGAAGCTGAAGCGGTCGGGGTGGAAGAAGCCACCGGGCGTGGTGGCGAACACGTGCAGCAGGCGGCGCTGCACATCGGCCGGGAAGTAGCCGGGCCGGGTGCAGACATGCAGCGCGATGTCCAGCGCCACGTAGGCCGGGGCGTCGATCTCCACGTCGTGGCCGGCCAGGCGGTAGCGGTCGATGAAGGCGCTCAGGCTGTCCTCGAAGGCGGGGTCCATGCCCTCGGCGCCGCGCCGGTCGACGGTGATGAACATGGTGTGCCAGCTCCCGGTCCAGCGGCGCGTGGCGACGGCGCGCTGCACGCGGCCGTCGCGCATGGCGACCTCGGCATAGTCCTCGGCCGTCACTGCGCGCTCCTGGCGCCGGAAGGCCTGCGGCGCGTCCATGCGCGCGCGCGCCAGCGCCACCGGGTCCACGCCGCCGCTGGCCGGCAGCGGGTTGCGCACCCGCGCGATGCCGTCGAAGGGGCACAGCACATGGGCGATCGCATCGGCGCCCACGTTGCCGGCGCTGCCGTTGCCGGTGCGCACCCGCGCCGACAGGGCCTCGGCCGCGCCGGGGCGCAGGCCGTTCACGCCGTCGCCGAAGCGCAGCAGCACCTGGCCGTCGGCCTCGGTCTCGGCCACGAACTCCGGGGCATGGGAGCCGCTTTGCAGCAGGTCGCGGCGTGCGTTCCAACGGCGGTCGTCGCCGTCGCTGGCCACGAGCACTGCCTCGCGCGTGTCCGCCAGGTCGCGCCGCAGGGCGGCGGTGGCGCTGGTGGATGGGTCCACCAGCATCGCCTCGCCGCTGGCGTTGCGCACCAGGCCCTGGCGCGTCCACGGCAGCAGCGTCGGCTGCGCCAGCCGATAGCGCGGCACGCGGCCGCCGGGCACCGGCACCAGGGGCTCGGGGCGTGTTGCGCTGTAGCCGTGGTCGGCCAGCGCGATGTTGGCGCAGGCGCCCGCCATGTCGCGCACCAGCACGCCATCGATGACCTTCGACAGGCACAGGTCGAAGGGCAATGCGTCCTCGGCGTGCCAGTGCACCTCGACCAGCGGCTGTTCGGTGACCGGGTCGTGCCGCGGCTGCGCAGAGGGAGCGCGATCCTTGTCCGCCTCGGGGTCGACCCGCGTGATGCGGACCACGTGGCGCTGCTGCGCGTCGGCATCCTGCGGCAGGCCGTTGGTGGTGCCGGCGCGTGCCTCCAGCAGCAGCAGGTCGCCCGCGCGCAGGCGCAGCCGGTTCGCCGGGTCGTCGATGAGGAAGGCGCGCGTGGCGCCGCGCGGCAGGCAGCAGGCCTCGTCGCTCCAGGTGTAGAAGCGCAGGTCGTTGTGGGCGCTGAACAGCCTCAGCGGTGTCAGCAGCTCGAAGGCTTGCGCACCGGCCGCGACCAGCGCCTGCGCGCTGGCGGGAGAACCCAGCCGCCGGGGCGCGCCCTGCGCGCGGGTCAGCAGCAGGGTGCCGTCCAGGCCGGTGGTGCTGTCGCAGGCCGCGAGCGTCTGGCCGTCGGCAGCAGCAGCGATGTCGACCTCGAAGGCCACCCAGGCGCGCGCATTGCAGCCCTCGTGCACCGCGTAGTCCAGCAGGCGCGCGTGCCGCCGCACCGAGACGCGCTGGCGCGCGGTGCCCAGGTAGGCCTCGGTGGCGACCGCGTCCTGGAAGTAGGCGATCTCGTCGGCGCGGAAGGCCAGCGCCTCGGACAGCGTGACCATCAAGTCGGCCGGGCTGCGTTCCTTCCAGTGGGGCATCAGCGCCGAAAGCCGGTCCAGCACCAGGCGGCGGAAGCTCTGGTAGTCGCGTGCCAGGTAGTCGATGTCGGGTGCGCGTTGCTGGACCGGCGCGCAGTCGTCTTCCACGCGGCAGTCGAAGTCGCTGGGGCAGTCGACCTTGAAGCCGAAGGCGATCTGCGCCAGGGCAGGGTCGATGCCGGCCGGCGGCGCGTCGGAGCCGGCCGAGGCGACCAGCCGCAACTGGTAGCGCGAGAAGTCGCCGATGTCGTCCAGCTCCACCGTCAGCACGTCGCCGCTGGCCGACACGCCGATCGCCTGCGGGTTGCGCACCCGCACGCCGCCGCGGATCTCGATGTTGGTGGCCGCGAGCGGCGCGGCCGGCGCGAAGGCCAGGTCGTGCACGAAGTGCAGCATCAGCCGCGGTTCGCCGTGCACCACTTCCAGGTACTCGATGCCGTTGAAGGCGCGCGGCGGGTTCGCCAGCGCGGCCTCGCGCAGGGCGGCGATGCGGCCGGGGTTGCTGCACAGGTACTGGCTGTTCATGGGGCCTCCCGCCTGAACTGCGCCTGACCGCTCTGCTGCGTCTCCAGCACCGTGTAGCGCACCGTCACCGACAGGGTCGCGTCCTCGCTCTCGGCGCTGACCTCGTCGATGCGCATCAGGTGGCCGAGCCACTGCTGCAGCGCGCCGTGCACCAGTGCCTGCACCGTCGCGGCGAGCTCGGGGCTGTTGGGCGCGAACACGAGCTGCATGAGGCCGCAGCCGAAGTCCGGCCGGTTCACGCGCTCACCCGGCACGGTGAAAAGGAGCTGCTCGATCAGGTCGCGCAGGTGCGCCTCGCGCGAGACGGTCGCGCTGCGGCCGCGGCCGTCGATGCGCAGGGGAAAGCCGATGTCGGTGTCCATGGTGTTCACATCCCTATGACACGGGTCTGCGCCGCCACCGGCATCAAGGGCGTGCCGGTGGGCGCGCAGATGGCCTGGCTGCTCATCAGCAGCACCGGCTGGCCGGCGGCGAAGACCCGGGTGGCCGCCACGATCCATTGCGCCGTCACGCAGGGCCCGTTGCCCTGCGGCGGCGAGAAGGCGCAGCCGGCCACCAGGTAGGGCGCGGCCTGCGTCGTCACCGGCTGTCCCGAAACCAGCACGCGCGGCACCGGCGCGCTGGGCGTGGCCTGGCCGCCATGCGCGCACAGGACGGTAGCGCCGAGGTGGAGGAGGGGGCCGGACATGCTTGGCGCTCCTAGACGATGGTGAGGGCGCCGGCGTTGATCGTGACCGTGGGACCGGTCATCACGATGGACGCGCCCTTGCCGTTCTGGATGTAGATGCCGGTGTCGTTGACGATCAAGGTGGCACCGGTCGCGCTCTTGAGCATGATCCCGCCGCTGGGGCCGGGCAGGTCGCTGATGGTCAGGCCGTTCTGCAGCGGCGTCTGCATGGTGATGGCCTGCACGGCCGGTGGCGTCAGCCGCGCCAGCGCCGGCACCTCGGCTGCGCTACCCCAGAAGCAGCCGACCCAGATCGGGTGGTCGATGTCGCCCTGCTCGTACTCGATCCACACGCCCGAGCCGATCATCGGCAGCGCGAACATGCCGTTCTGGATGCCGGCCACCGGCACGCAGGSCATGGCCCAGGTGGACGGCATCACGCCGCCGACGTCGGGCACCTGCACCATCAGCCGGCCCATCTGCATCGGGTCGATGTTGTTGAGCACCATGCCGCGGTACTTGCCGTAGAACTTCTCGGGCACTTTCGCTGCTCCTTCAGACGGGGACCTTGGGCGTGATCGACACCAGCCCGTTGCGCGTGAGCTCGAAGCGCTGCTTGAACTCGCCGCGCTTCAAGGTGCTGGTGACGCTGTTGACGTAGTACAGCCCGTCGTAGGCGATGCCCACGCCGCGCACGCCGACCAGGCCGCGCGCCTTGAGTGGCCGGCCGTAGCGCAGCACGTCCAGCGTGCCGCTGCCGCTCACCGAGTCCTGCGACTTGGCGGCTTCCGCGAGGCCGGCCGAGATCGCCCGCATCGGGCTCATCTTGGCCGTGTCCTTCATGAACTTGATGTTGGAAAGCGAGGTGGGCAGCGCGCCCAGCGGCGGCTGCAACGGGTTCAGGTTGGGGATCGGAATCGGGATCGGGACGCGGGTGAGCTGGTTCTGGATGAACACGATGGGCAGCACGCCCTTCTCGGGTTCGAAGCTGAAGCTGAGCGACTCGACATTCGTCAGCGCGTCCATGTCGACGTTGAGCGCCGGCTGCGGCACACCCACCTTCAACTCGGGCCCGAAGTAGGCGATGTTGGTGCCCGGCGTCGAACCCGGCTCGACATAGAACACATAGCCCACCTGGCGCGCCAGTTCCTGGATGTAGGCCAGGTCGGTGCCCTGCTGCGCCGGAATCTTGTCGACTGGGATCTGCACGTCCGGGAACAGCACCGGGATGATCATGGGGATGAGGCCGAAGGGCGCGTATTTGGCGCACAGCAGCGCCACGCGCCCTTCCACCGGCACGGCGGGGAAGGGCAGGCCGCTCCAGTCCTGCTTGTCCATCGCCTTGGTCACGTCCTCGCCGGTCACGACCAGGCTGCCGGGCTGGCCCTGGCCGCCGGGCTGCACCTGCACGTTGGTCATCACGCCGTCGAACAGCGGCTGCGGCTGGCCGTTGAGCGTCATCACCAGCAGCACGCGAAGTGCCGGCGTGACGGGCGTCGAGTTGACGCCGGCCAGGAGGAAGATGGTGTTGAGTTCCGAGCGCGCGCTGATCGAGAACTTGAGCTGGAATCCGCTCGCGCTGCCGGTGGCGGTTCGCACTTCCACACTCTCGAGCGCGTCGGTCACCACGCGCGGCACCGGGATCGGCACGATGGGGCCGATCATCAATGTGAGCTGGATGCCCTTAGCGAACATCTCCTGCTCCGGGCGGGGCGGGCACGCCCTCTGGCAGCGTGATGGCCAGTGGGCGGCCGACCTCGGCCACCAGCGCTTCGGGCAGCATCGCGCCATTGGCGTCGGCCAGGCGCCAGTTCTGCTCGGCCGCGCCCAGGTGCTGCGCGGCCAGGGTGTCGAGCCGGTCGCCGGCCACGATGGTGGCCGTGGCGAGCCGCGCGAAGTTCTCCGTCGGCGGCAGGAAGCGCCGCGTGACGAACACCACCTGGCGGCCATCCGGCAAGGTGGCCTGCGCGAGCGGCAGGCCGTGGTAGCGGCYGTCGGGCGCGAAGGCCGGTTGCGCCAGGCCGTTGGCCTGCATGAAGGCCTGGATCGGATCGACCATCACGAGATTCCTCCAATGCCGAGCGTGGAGAACGACACTGGCTGCACCTTGGCCGCCAGCTTCTCCTTGCCCTGCAGATAGGTCATGAACAGCGACCCGCCCTTGGACGAGAAGCCCAGGTCGTCCACCGACAGCACGCGCAGGCTGAACGAGACCTTGGCGCGGATCGGGTTGAGTGCGGGGTCGAAGGCTTCCTCGGTGATCGAGAAGTCGGCCAACTTCACCGGCACGATGCGGCTCTTGCCCCAGACGAAGAGGATCAGCGGCGCCAGCATGGGCGCAATCTCCAGCGTGCCGGAGTTGGCCTGGCTGTCCACCCGCTGCAACTGGGTCGAGCCCGGAGACAGCAGCGACTCCAGCACCGCGAGCTGGGGCGCGATGCCATGGGCAATGGTGCTGGCGTTCTGGTCCGGGAACTCGAGCTGGTCGGTGGCGTCGATGTCGGCTTCGAAGCTGATGGTCTCCACCGGCGGACCCTTGAAGCGCGTGGGCTCGGCGCGGTCGGCAGCGTCGCCGCCGGTGGTCTGGGCCTGCAGCTTGCGGGTCAGCGAATCGGCGTTGTATTGCAGCGAGATCACGCGCTGCACCTTGGCCGACTCGGGGTCGATCAGGACCAGGCCGCCCTTGATGAGTTGGGGGGAGTTGGAGAAGCCGGTCATTTCTTCTTCCCAGGCTTGGCGCCGCCGGGCTTGGAGCGCGGCACGACATTGGCATCGGGCTTTTCGCCCGACAGGCAATGGACGTAGTTGGCCCACGCGTCGGCCGATTCGAAGACGCCGGGCGACTCGCAGTCAAAGATGGGGAAGTAGCTTTCCGTGCCGTCGGCGTTGCCGACGCGCTGCAAGTGCGCCATCTCGTGGATCAGGGTGCGGATGCGGCTCTCGTCCGTGGTGCCCTTGGCGGAGAAGGCCGCGCACAGCACGATGGGCTGGCGAAAGCCGCGCACATAGCCCGCGCGGGTGCCGCATTCCGGATCGCCCGGGCCGGCCACCTTGATGTCGGCCGTGCCGACGCCACCGCCCATGCCGCGCAGCACGTCGCTGATCTGCTCCATGTTGGGGTCGGCCCAGTCGAACTTGATGCGCGCCAGCGCCTTGGCTTCCATGAGCGCCTCGGTGCCCTCGACGCCGCTGGCGCGGAACAGGGCGCGCTGCGTGCGGATCGCGGCAGCACGGCGGGCGTCGTCGATCAGCTTCTTCTGCGTCTTGTTCGGCTCCACTGGCGGCACGACCTTGGCCGGTGGCGGCGTCTTGTCCTTCGTGTCGCGCTGCAGCCCCTGGGCCTGCCCGCCCGCCTGCTGCACCACGTGGGTCAGCTCGTGCGCCAGCAGGCCCCGTCCCTCGGCGGTCTGTGGCGCGTAGCGCCCGGCCGCGAACGCGATGTGCCGGCCTGCGGTGTAGGCATTGGCCTGCACCTCGCGCGCCGAGGCGTCGGCACGTGCGTCCGCATGCACGCGCACTTGCGAGAAGTCGTGGCCGAGGCGCCCTTCCATGTCCTGGCGCAGGCCGGGTTCCAGCGCGCTGCCGGGCGCGGCCAGCGTCTCGTCCACACTGACCGGTGTCTCCATGGCACCGGCGTCGGGCGCCGCGCTCAGGCGCTGGATTCGCGGCGTCGCCCGGCCGTCCACGCCAGGCGAGGCCGGGCCGACCCGCACCTGCTGCGCCACGCGGTCCGCCTCGCGCTCGTAGACATCGTCGGCAGCGCCGACGGCCAGCTGGGTCTGCAGCCCCAGGATCTTCTTGCGCGCGCAGTCCGGACAGCTGCCGGCCAGTCCGGCCGCGGCGCCGCAGGCGCACTTTCGCTGCAGGCGCAGGGCCGGTCCTGGGGACCGGGACGCTGGCTTGCGGGAGGCAGGGCGGTGCAGTGGCATGGCGCGCCTTTCAGGGCTTGAGGGCGGAGACGACCTTGAGCGCCTCGGCTTTGGACCCGGCCGACTCGGCCAGGTCGTCCGAGACGCCGAAGAACACGTCGGGCTGCGGGAACTTGGCATTGACGGCTTTCATGGTGATGCGCTCAGAAATGCCAGGTGAAGGTGCCGCCGACGTAGTCCGACGGCCGCTTGGTGGGGTCGGTCTCGTCGCCCGGGGCCAGCACCTTCCTGGCGCCGAACTCCACGCTCACGCGCGGCACCTGCTTGCACTTGGCCTTGGCCTCCTCCACAGCGCCGTAGATCTCGCCGATGGCGCTGGCAATGTCGATCGCCTTGCCCAGCTTGTCGTCCGGCACCGCGGTCTCGAACTCGCGCGCGGCCTTGTTGAGCTTCTCGCCGGCCGTCTTGATCTTCTCGCGCGTCTCGCCGGGATCTGCGGCGTTGCAGATGGTGGATGTGGTCTCGATCACGAGGCCGCCAGAGGCCACGGCCGCGCCGCTCTTGGGTTCGACCTCGGCCCCGCCCTTGAGTCCCACGCGAACGTGGGGCAGACCGTCCAGCATGATCTGCAGGCCGAACTTGGCCGGCACCTCGTACGACAGGTCGAGCGTGAGCTTGTAGCCCTTGCGCAGCGCGAACGGCAGCTTGGCGCGCACCTCCTTGGGCAGCGACACCTTGACTGGGCCGAATTCGAAATCGAGGTTCAGCGACGGGCCGGCGGCCGGCTGTTCGGGCGGCAGCTCGGGCCCGATGCCGGGGTTGGGCGGCCGCAAGGGCAAGGGCTGCGCGCCGCTCTTGCGCACCGCCACCTCGACCTGGCCATGGGCCGAGGCCGAGAACGCGGTGGCCGACTCCAGGTCCACGCTGGCCGCGTCCACGCCCAACTGGCGCAGTGCGTCGCGCACCTGGCGCATGCGGCTGTTCAATTGCGCGCGCTCGCTGTCCTGGCGCGCGCTGCTGCTCTGGCTGCCCTCGGTCAGGCTGGCCGAAAGCCGCACGCGCGCCTCGGGCTGGGCGCGGCTGGCGGCGGCGATCTGCGCGAGCTTGGGGTTGTCCTTGGTGAGGGGCTCGCCGGGCTCGAGCGCCACGGCGGTCAGCGTCTGCGGCAGCACGCCGAACAGCGGCAAGGGCGCGCTCTCGACCGGCGAGAAGGCGTCGGCCGCGGCCTCGGGTTGGGCCTGCGGCGCCGGCGGCGCGCCGCCCAGGCCGTGGGCCGCCACGGAGCGCCCCTGCAGCAACTGGTCGGCCGCGCCATCGGCGCGGGCCTCGGCGTCGCCCGTGGCGGAGCCGCCGCGCGACTGCTGCAGCACATGCGCCAGTTCGTGTGCCAGCAGGCGCTGGCCGGCCGCGTGTTGCGGTTGCCAGCGGCCGGCGCCGAAGACGATGTCGCGACCGAGCGTGTAGGCGGCCGCACCCATCGCCCGGGCCGAGGCGGCCGCGCCGGGGCCAGCATGGATGCGCACGGCGCTGAAGTCCGCGCCGAAGCGCCGTTGCGCGCCTTCGCGCAGCGGTGCCGGCAGGGCCACTCCGGCCTCTTCGGGCGGGCGGGCAGCCTGCGGACGCACGGCCACATGCGCCACGTCGGTGCGGCTGGCGGGCAGGAGTTGGCGGCGCGTGTCCATGGCGGGTCTCAGATGGCCGGCGGCGCCGGCCACCAGTTCTGGTGCACGGCCCGCGCGAACGCCGCGTGGCGGGCCGCCTGGGCAGCGTCCAGACCGCCATAGGTCTCGTAGGCCGCGGCCAGCAGCGCCTCGGTGCGGTCCTCGATGCTGGGCAGTCCGGCCCAACTGGGGCACAGGCGGATCTGGTCGCGCGCGGTCGCCGCGCCGACGATGGCGCCGATCGCCGCGCCCAGGGCCATGCCGATCAGGCCACCCAGCGCCAGCACGCCGAGGCCGGCCAGGGCTCCCGCGCCGGTGGCCCACAGGCCGATGGCGCCGCCCAAGCCGCCGGCCAGGCCGACCCCCGCGCCGATGCCCATGCCCGTGAGCGCGCCTTCGCCGGCACTGGTGGTCGCGCCCTTGTAGGCATGCCGGCTGGCACCGCATTCGGCCGCGGGTGTGTTGTCGCAGCGCACGTCCAGGCTGGAGCGCAGGCGCACCACCATGCTGCCGAGCACGCGCCGCGCCGTGTTGCGCGTGGCCGGCGTGGCATTGCCCAGGTGCGTGGTGAAGAACGGCGCGCTGGCGTTCAGCATGGCCTGGTCCGGGTCGTTGGCGATGACCTCGGCGTCGCGGTTCCAGCGCTGCGCGCGCGCGATGGCCTGGCGCACCAGCGGCGCATTGCGGCTCGAGCAGTCCTGCGTCCGGTCTTGCGGTGGCGCGCCCTGCACCGGGCGCCCGCTATCGACTTCGCTCACGAACATCGTGTAGGACTCGGCATTGTCCAGCGCCTCGGCCGTGCTCAGCTGCGGCAGCAGGCGGTCGTTGCGGTAGGCGCGGTCGCTGATGTCCAGTCCGGCCAGCGCATGCGCCATCTCGTGTGTCAGCGCCTCGATGCGCCAGGGCAGACTGCCGGTGAAGAACGCGGGGCAGAACACCAGTTCGCTGTCGTTGCGCACGTAGGCGCCGCTGTTGGCGCAGGAGGCGTCGCCGGCGTCGTGGCATTCGACCGGGAAGGGATCGCGCGTGACCATGTCGGTGCGGATGCCGGCGATGCGTTGGCGCACCGTGCCCGCCAGTGCGGGGTCTGCGCGTCGGAAATGCCGCGTCAGCGCGGCGGCCACCGCCTGGTTGGCGGCATCGGCCGGAGCGGCGATGTAGGCATCCAGCCGGTTCAGCGTGCGCTGCAGCCGGCTCTGAGCGCCATGCACCGCGGGTTCGATGGCATGGTGCTGGTCCAGCGTGCAGCCGGGCGGCCCCGTCGGTGCGTCCACCGTGACGGTGGTTGCACCGGCCGCCTGCCGCGCCAGCGCCGGCGCGCGCTGCACGGCGAACAGGGGCTGGGCCGTGTGCAGCCGCGCGGCGTTGTATTCGGCCTCCTGCTCGGCCGGGTCCGCGTCGCCTGATGGCGTGGCCGCGGCCAACGCCGTGCGCTGCTGCACCACATGGGTCAGCTCGTGCGCCAGCAGGCGTTGGCCGGCTGGCGAAGCCGGGTCGTAGCGGCCGCGCGCGAACACGATGTCGCCCCCGCTGGCGAAGGCGTGGGCGTTCTGCGCGCGGGCCGTGGCCGCGGCGCTGTCGCCGGCATGAATGCGCACGTCGCCGAAGCCGTGGCCGAAGCGGCTTTCGAAGAAGCGGCGCGTCGTGCCGTCCAGCGGCTGCCCGGGCCCGAAATCGCCCGGTGCGCCCGCGTCGGGAAGGGCCGCGGGCCCGATGCCGAACAACTGGCGACGCTGGCAGTCCTCGCACTTCGGCCCCAGGTTGGAGGCCGCCTGGCCGCAGGCGCACTTGCGCTGGAGCACAGCGCGCCGGCGCGGCTGGGCCTGCGGTGCGGCGAGTGCGAGGGCCGTGTTCATGAGGGGCCTCCGCCCGGCGGCTTGGCCGGACCGGGCACGCCCGCGACGCGCGCGGCGACCGCCCGGCCCAGGGCAGGGGCATCCGCGCCCTGCGGCAGGTGCACCCGGCCGGCCTGCAGCGCGTGCATGCTGCGCTGCGTGGCCAGCGTGCCGGCGCCGCCCGGACCCAGCAGGCTCTGCAGTTCGGCCTGCAGCGCGGCGGAGACGGCGGCGGCGTCGCCGCGGTCCACCCCGCGCAGCACCAGCCGGTCGATGTGCAGCACGATGCGCCTCATGGCCACACCTCGGGCGCTGCCCAGGGGTTGCAGGCCGTGCCGCCCGACGGTCGACTGCTGCCCAGGTGGGGGAACGCTCTCATGCCCACCCCCGCGTTTCCGCATCCGAATACGGCTTGTCGCGCTTGGCCGCATCCAGTTGCGCGGCCTGCAGCAGCGTGGCCATGCCGATGGGCGTGCCGGCCTCGGCGGCCAGGAAGGCAGCCGCCAGCGCGATGTTCCGGATGGTGCCGCCGGCCACGTTCAGCCGCGCCAGCTTGGTGAAGTCGATGTCCGCGTCCAGCGGTGCGCCGGCCGGGAACACGGCCCGCCAGATGCCCTCGCGCTGCGCCTGGTCCGGGAAGGGGAAGTGCACGACGAAGCGCAGTCGGCGCTGGAACGCGCTGTCCAGCGCCGCCTTGTGGTTGGTCGTCAGGATCGCCAGRCCGCCATAGGCCTCCATGCGCTGAAGCAGGTAGCCGACCTCGATGTTGGCGTAGCGGTCATGGCTGTCCTTCACCTCGCTGCGCTTGCCGAACAGCGCGTCGGCCTCGTCGAACAGAAGGATGGCACCGGCTTCCTCGGCGGCGTCGAAGACCTTGCGCAGGTTCTTCTCGGTCTCGCCGATGTACTTGCTGACCACGGCCGACAGGTCGATGCGGTAGAGCGCCAGGCCGAGTTCGGAGGCGATGACTTCGGCGGCCAGCGTCTTGCCGGTGCCACTGTCGCCCCAGAACAGCGTGGCGATGCCCAGCCCGCGCGCGCTCTGGGCGGCGAAGCCCCATTGGTGATGCACCGTGAGCCGGTGGCGCGCGTGGCTGGCGATCTGGCGCAGCACGGCCTGCTGGGCCTCGGGCAGCACCAGGTCAGAACCGCGCGCCCGCGCATCGATGCGCTGGGCGAGGCCGGGCATGCCATGGGCGGGGCCTCGGCTGGCCTCGTGCAGCGCGGCGGCGTCGGCAGCCGGATCGTCGCCGCGTGCCTGCGCGGCAATTTGCTCGATGCGGCGCGCGCCGAGCCGGTACTGGGTGGCCAGCGTGTCGACCACCGTTCCCAGCGCCGCAGCCTTGCCGGCCAGTGCGGTCTGCCATAGCTGCAGGCGTTCAGGGGCCTCGGGTCGCGCGATGTGCTGGCGCCACTGCGGCGTGCCGTCCAGCGCCAACTCGTGTCCGATGACGAAGACGAGGCCGTCCATCCGTTCCAGCAGGCGCGTCACGGCCCCCAGTGCCTCGTGCTCCTCGCAGTGGATCAACAGGCCGCAGCCCAGCAGCGCGGCTTCGCGCGACCACAGCGTGGCGAAGGCCGCCTGCTCGGCGGCGGCCACGGGCAGGTCCACCGTGCGCAGCCGGTACAGGCCGGCGCCCAGTCCGGCGGCGACGGCGACGGCCACGTCAAGCTGGCCGGCGGCATCGTCGCCGTCGAGCACGACGGCGGGCAGGCGGCCGGCGGTGCCGCGCAACCGAGCCAGCAATTGCGCGACCGCGGACCTTTGGTCCCGCCCCATGACGCCTGCAGGCGGCTGCGGCTGAAGCAGCGCATGAAGACGATGGTCCAGCGCGTTCAGCCCGGCGATGAAGTGCAGCACGCGCTCGTCCATGCGAAGCCGTCCGCCGCTGATGCCGGTGGTTTCGTCGATCTCCAGCAGGCGCCAGCGGCGCAGCGCTTCGTGCGGC
The DNA here is from genome assembly GCF_056405335.1 of Variovorax sp. P1_H12_2. Classification (NCBI taxonomy): domain Bacteria; kingdom Pseudomonadati; phylum Pseudomonadota; class Betaproteobacteria; order Burkholderiales; family Comamonadaceae; genus Variovorax; species Variovorax sp. P1_H12_2. The sequence continues at coordinate 11,267 of NZ_JBFUCI010000014.1, read as the reverse complement.
GCGATGGCGCTCCAGTGGGGCTGCGGCAGCACGGCCAGCGCCAACCCGAAGCTGGCCCAGGGACGATGCGTCTGGCCGTTGGCATCGGCGCACAGCGCGGCGATGCGCGCGTCCATCTCGACGCCGGCCACCAGCAGCAGCAGGTCGCGCTCGAACGCGCTGAGCCCGAACAGCGAGCACAGCGTGTCGATCGCGGCCGGTACCGGCATGGCAGCGCGCAGCGCGGCGGCTTCGGCCTCGACCGCATCCTGTGTGCCTTCGCCCAGCAGGGCAGCCAGCCGCGCGAACTCCGCCACCAGCACGCGCTGGTTGGCGCCGCTCCAGTCGAACAGGCGGTCGGGTGCGTTCACGTGATCTCCACGGTGCGGTCCAGAAAGCGTGGCAACTCCGGCGGCTCGAAGTCCATGTCGATGATGGGACTGTCGATGTCGTCGATGCGCAGCCGCGCCAGGTGCACGCCGACGGCCGCGTTGGGGATCACGAAGACCAGCGAATTCGGTGTGGCACCGGCCGTTTGCGGCGGGACTTCGGCCGCGCCCAGCACCAGGACAGCGCGCTGGCCTGCGTGCAGGTCCGGCGTGAACTGGATCGTGACGCTGGCCGAGCCGTTGCCCGCGCGCGCCACGGTCTGCGGCAGGTTGGTGATGCGCGGCGCCAGTGTCAGCAGCAGCGGGTGGGTCTCGTGCAGCCGGTCCTCGTTCTGCGCATCGGGCCTGGTCAGGCGCACGCTCACGCGGTACACGCCGGCCGGCAGCTCGGCCTGCTGGCCGGCCAGCGAGAAGGCGGCCACGGTCGCGGCGGGGCGGTCGGGCGCCTCGGCCAACACCGGCAGCATCCGTGTGATGTCGAAGCGGTCGTTGCGCAGCCAGGCTTCGCGCTGGCTGCCGTCCAGCAGGCTGCCCGAAAGCGCCACGGTGTCGCCGATGGCCGCCACCGGCTGGCCCAATGGCGGCACGGCACTCACGAGCACCGGCACGCCGGGCCGCAGGCTCGACTGCACGGCGATGCCGGTCTCGCGTCCGGTGCCCGCGTCGATGCGGCCGCGCGTGAGCACTGGCAGCGGCGTGCGCGCCGGGCGCTGGGCCTGGATCAGCACCACCGAGGCGCTGTAGGCCATGCTGGGGCGCAGATGGCTTTGTGTCGCGGTCCAGAGCTTGGACATCTCTTCGTTGTTCAGGTGCTGCGGCGCGATCTTGATGAGTTCCACCTGTTCGGCCAGGCCCGAGTCGGACAGCGCGCGCAGCGCCGGCGGCAAGGTGGCGCCGGTGGCGGGCGAAGGGTTGAGCGCCGTGCGGATGGCCTCGCGCGTGAGCACCGGCGTCTCGTGCAGCAGCTGCATGGCATAGCCCAGCAGGATCTCGGCATGCAGCTCGCCCGCGCTGTAGGCCGAGAGCAGGTAGTGCAGATCCAGCGCCAGCGGTGGGTTCGTGAGCCGTGCGCGGCCGGCGCCATCGCGCGAGGGCAGGGCTTCGTTGCGCCACCCGCTGTTGGGCGCCACGCCATACAGGAACAGGTTGAGCTGCGAGGCCTCGGTGCCACCGGTGGGCACCACGCGGTCGGGCGCCAGCAGGCTGACGGTGACGCTGGAGCCCAGCACGCCGGTGACGTTGCGGTTGACCAGCCCGTCGTTGAGCAGGTCGCGCAGCACGGCGCTGACGCCGGCGATGGCCAGGGCCGTGCTCATGGCTTGCTCCTCGCGGCGAGGTAGGCGTCGAGCGACACCGGCTGGGTGCGCTCGCGCGGCCGGGCCTTGGGGCGGGGCGCTTCGTGCAGAGCCGTCACGTCGATGCGGCCGATGTGGATGTGGACTTCGGTCTCTTGGTTGGCGACGGACTGCGGTGCCGGCCGGAGGGCGAAGGCTGCCGGGCTCCGCACGGTCTGGGCCAGGGGCGCAGCGTGGCCTCCGGTGCTCGGCCGGGTCGGCAACAGCGGCGCAGGGTCTTCGTGGTGGGACCGGGGCGGCGGTGACTGCGTGCGCGCGGGCGTGTGGAGGAGCGCGAGAGACGGGATGCCCGAGGCCTTGCCCGCAACAGCGGACGCGTCGGGCGCATGCCTCGGCGGTGCCGTGGCCGCCGGCATGAGCGGCGACGGGGACTGATGGGCCTGAGGCAACTGCGGCTGCGGCATCGCAGCTGCGGCCGCGGGCTGCGGCCGCCCGGGTTCAGCTGCGACGACCGGGATTTGCGCGCGTGGCGCCACGGCTTGTCGTGGGACGGCTGCGGCGGAAACGGCCGATTCGGGTCGAAGCCGACCTGGCGCGCGGCTTTCGGGCGCAGCCGCATCCACCAGCGGGGGTGCCTGGTCCTGCGCCTGTTCCAAGCCGGCCGCACCGAACGGCAGGCGCACGTCCGATCGCACTGTCCAGCCCGTGCCGGCGGCGCGTGCGGCCAGGCGGTGCAGCAGGCCTGTCATGCAGCCCCCGCCATGGCCAGGTAACCGGCCCGTCGCGCCGGCGTCAGCGCCAGGATCTGCGCCTCGCTCCAACCGTAGGCGCTGGCCAACTGATGCACCTCGTGCAGCAGCACCTGCGCGCGCACCTCGATCTCGTCCCACAGCAGCTGGCCGGCGTCCACCTGCACCAGGTCCGCATGGCCGCAGGCCACGCACTGCAGGGCCAGCGCCAAGTCGGCCTGCGGGTCCAACGCATCCAGCCGTTCTTCGACGGCCTGCAACATCGCATCGTCCACCTGCGCGGCATCGCCGGCCAAGGTGCAGCGCGCCAGCAACTGGCGCGCTGCGCGTTCGGCATCCGCCTCGGCCGCCACGGCCGCCAGGTCGCGCAGGCTGGGCGCACGCAGGCGCAAGCCGGCGACCTCGACGTCGCACGAGGTCGAATCGCTGTCAGGGACGGATGCAAGCAACTCGCGCGCGTCCAGCGCAAACGCCAGCCGTTGGCCGCAACGCGGGCAGTCTGCATGTCCGTCGATCTGCGGGCCGAAGCAGGCCGCACGCAGCGCCAGCAAACTGGCGTTGACCTCGCCCAACGGCAGGTCGACGATGCCATCGGCAGGCCAGTCGGGCCGGGCAGCGGCTGCCAGCAGCGCGCTGCGGTCCAGGGCATGGCGGCTGACGCCGCGCTCCCACAGCGACAGCAGTTCGGAGCCGGCCAGCGCGCGCATCGTCGCCTTCCGTGCGGGGTCGTTCAGGCGGGCTCGTTGAAGGTGGGCTCGGAGGGTTCGACCACGTCGTAGTCACGCTCCCAGCCCTCGTTCTCGAGCTTCAGGGTCTGGATCGCGACGGCGTTGGCGTTGGCATCCAGGTCCGGCAGCGCCTGGTATTCCGACACCCAGCAGCGGAACACCTTGTAGGCGATGGCGAGCTGACCGGCCTCGTTGTAGACCTCGATGATCAGGTCCTTGCGGAAGTTGGCCAACGACACCTCGGCACCCAGCCCGGAGCCGAAGTTCCAGACCTTGTTGGCCCAGCGTTCGAACTCGACGTCGTGGGTGACGCCGCGCTCCAGCGTGATGGCCTCGAACTTGGTGCGGCCCGGCGACTTGCGCGTGGACGACGGGTCGCCGCCCTCGCGGTGCTCCACCGGCTCGGTGCTGCGCTTGAGCGCGCCGACCTTGGAGATGCCGGCCACGTAGCGGCCGTCCCACTTGACGCGGAATTTGAAGTTCTTGTAGGGGTCGAAGCGGGTGGCGTTGACGCTGAACTGTGCCATGTCGTTCTTCCTCGATCAGGTTGGAATCTGGCCGGCCATCTGCTGGATCTTGATGACGACGAACTCGGCCGGCTTGAGCGGCGCGAAGCCGACGATCACGTTCAGCACGCCCAGGTTGATGTCGGCTTGCGTGGTGGTCTGGCTGTCGCACTTGACGAAGTAGGCGTCGCGCGGCGAGTTGCCCTGGAAGGCGCCCTGGCGGAACAGGCCCTGCATGAAGGCGCCCAGGTTCAGGCGCACCTGCGCCCACAGCGGCTCGTCGTTGGGCTCGAACACCACCCACTGCGTGCCGCGGTACAGGCTTTCTTCGAGGAAGAGCGCGAGCCGCCGGACCGGCACGTACTTGTATTCGTCCGCGCTGGCATCGGCACCGCGCAGGGTGCGCGCGCCCCACACCACGCGGCCGTTCACGCCCATGGAGCGCAGGCAGTTGATGCCCAGCGGGTTGAGCTGGCCGTTCTGCAGGTCGTTCAGGTTGACCTGCAGGTCCTGCACGCCGTTGAGCCCGGCGTCGAGCCCGGCCGGTGCCTTCCAGACGCCGCGTGCGACGTCGGTGCGCGCCATGATGCCGGCCACCGCGCCGCTGGGCATGAAGGTGTCGACGCGGTTGTCGCGCAGCGGGTCCACCATGCGCAGGCACGGGTAGTACAGCGCCGCGTTGCGTGGGGCCGTGCCGCTGAAGCCGAGCGCGTTGCGGCCGGCCTGTGCGTTGGAAACAGCGCTGGCCGCGGAGGCGCCCCAGGCGGGATCCGGGTCGACGATCAGCATCGCGCGGCGTTCCACGCACATCGCGAGCGCGCCCTGCCAGACGTTGGCCGGCACCGGGGTGTAAGTGGACGGCAGGGCAGAGGTGTCACGCGCCAGTGGCGGGATCACCAGCAGGTTGAACAGGTCGACATTGGCCAGCGCGTGGATGCCGGTGCGGCTCGCAGCGCTGCCCAGCACGTCGTCGGCGCGCAGTGGCGGCCCGTCTTCGCCGCCGGTGGCAACCACCCAGTTGGGCGTGGGGCTCGGGCGCGCTGCCGGCACCGCGCCCAGCGCCCGCACCAGCGTGGATTCGCGCTCCAGCACCAGCGGCAGGTAGCGCGGGTTGACGAGCGTCGTGGAGACCGAGCCGATGGTCTCGAACACGTATTCGTCGCGGTCCTGCCGCGGCTGGAAGCGCAGGATCAGGTTGAAGCGCGTGGTGTCGGTTCCAGACAGGCTGTCGGTGTCGTAGTCCACCTTGGCCGAGAGTCGCTTTCCCCAGGCGCCCACGCTGGCGGCCGTGAGCGTCAGGCCCGTGGGCAGCGTGAGGGTTGCAGCCGCAGCAGCCGCAGCTGGTGCTGGGGCTGGCGCCGGTGGGGGCGCGGGCGGGGGCGGTGGCCCGGGTGGCCCGGGTGGCGCAGGCGGAGCCGCCGTGCCGACGACCCGCACCACCAGCGCCAGCGCGCCGCCGTTCATGTAGAAGTCGCGCACCGCATAGGACATGGGACAGTCCGCGACCAGGCCGCCGAACCGGCGCTCGTAGTCTGCGAAGCTCGTCAGCATCACGGGTTCGCCGGTAGGGCCGGAGGCGGCCCGGCCGACGAAGGCCGTGATCGACGTGGCCACACCGGTCAGGGTGCGCACGCCGCTGGGCACTTCCTCCACGTAGACGCCTGGGTAACTCAGGGCACTGGGCATACATCCCCCAATTCATCATCAATTGACGATCAAGAGCCTGGCGGCTCCACCTGCAATCCCTCGCTGCCCGCCCGCCGGGCGGGCGGCGCGGTACACCGTCTGGCCGTCCGGACCGCAGACGCACTCGACCTCACCATTGCCCACCAGTGCGACCAGTGCCGCACCGACGACATCGGGCGAAGACCACACCATCCGCGGCTGCAACCACCAGGCTGCGATGCCCGCGATCGTGTCGCAGGCCCGCGGATGCGCACGCATGTAGCGGCGCAGGTCTGCGATCGCTTCCGTCACCGCATCGATGTCGTCGCGCCGGGCCATCCGAGAGCACCCCCCACGCGCTGCTACTTGCAGCAAGCGTGCCATCCGCATCGCGAGTGCAAGTACTTGATTTGATTGGGCTTTGTTGCGAGGGCTTTGACGTCGCTGTGCATTCGAAAGCACAGGCTTCGTCGCGCCTCGGGCCACTGCGCGCCCCGTTCCCCGAGCGTCGTCCGCAGCGATCGCGGGGTGTGTCGGAGCCGACACGGGTGTGCGAGCGTTGACATGGTGCGCGCGAGCGGTACGCAGTCTCCTTCCACCGGTGGGTGGATGGATGCGGGAGCGGGGAGGGGAGGGGAAGCGGGCCTAAGCGCTGCCGATCGAGTGCGCTTGTGCCTTGACGCCGTATTTCTTGACAAGACGGCTCAGCGAAGCTCGTTCGATGCCAGTCAGCCGCGCGGCCTCGCTGATGTTGCCGTCGGTGCGTGACAGCCAGTCCTCGATGAATTCGCGCTCGACCAGGTCGGCTGCCGCGCGCTTGGCCGCGCGCAGCGAATGCCCGAGCGTGCCGGCGGCGTGCACGGCGGCGACGTCGACCTGGGCCAGTTCGGGCGCGCATCGCTGCAGGTCGGCCAGCCCGACCTCGAGCCCTTGGCAGACCACGTGGGCCTTGAGCAGCACGTGTTCCAGCTGGCGCACATTGCCCGGCCATTCGTAGGCACGCAGCAATGCCAGTCCCTGATCGCTGATACGACGTGCCAAACCACTGGTCTGCCGCGCCGCCTTGGCCAGCAGATGCGGCACCAGCAGGGCCAGGTCGTCAAGCCGCTCGCGCAGCGGCGGCAGATTGACGCGAAAGGCGTCCAGCCGGTACAGCAGGTCGTCGCGGAAGCTGCGTGCCGCCGCCTTCTCATGCAGGTCGACGTTGGAGGCCGCGACGATGCGCACGTCTGCGTGGTGCAACTGGCTGCCGCCCAGCGCGCGGTAGCTGGAGTCCTGCAGGAAGCGCAGCAGCACGCCCTGTCCGCGTGGCGACAGCGCTTCCATCTCATCCAGGAACAGCGTCCCGCCCTCGGCGAGGTGTACCAGTCCTTGGCGCGCATGACTGGCGTCGGTGAAGGCGCCGCGGGTGTGGCCGAACAACTCACTCTCGACCAGCGTGTCGGGCAGCGTTGCGCAGTTGACCGGGATGAAAGGGCGGTGCCGGCGCTGGCTCTGGTAGTGAACGGCGCGCGCGACCAACTCCTTGCCGGTGCCGGTTTCGCCGGCGATGAGCAGCGGCGCGTTCCATGCAGCGTACAGCTTCACCAGCTCCATGGCTTCGCGAAAGCGAGGGCTGTGGCCGACAAGATTCTGCGCCAGCGCCGCGCCAGCGTCGTTGCAGCCCTCGTCTTCCGAACAAGCTACCGTCTCCGGGCATGAAGAGTTGTTGGTGTGCATTCGGTTTCCCTCCTCCATCTGTTGCCCTGGCCAATCCCGGAGTCGCTCACAGATTGGCGGAATCCTTCGCGGGCCAAGACAAGCCTGTGGTGTGTTCGCGTCCTCCCGGATCGAGTGGTCGGCCACATGTCATGACTTTGGACAGCACACGCCTATGTTCCCTCGCATGGCCATGGCGGACCGGTGCGCAAGGTCCCGGGCCTCGGTAGCGCAAGGACCCGCCAACGCCGCGTGACCCCACACGGTGGCGCGAACCACGTCGGCGCTGACTGCCCCGTGCAGCATCGTGTTCGCTGCAATCCCGAATCCAGCACCAGACCCACCGACACGATTCACCGCGAATCCAACGAAGCGCGCCCATCATCCGTCGACAGCTTGAATCGCGCATCTATCAAACGAACTAGTGGCGTGAGAAGACGCTGAACGATGAACATCCCAGCCAGACTCGCGGACATGACGGACGAATGAAGAAGTTAAAACTTTCGACTGCGCGATGCGCGGCCTTCGCCGCATCTTTGCAAGGTCGATGCGAAGCGACCTTGCGTTCTTGCCCCACGAAGGGCTCGATGACAAAGGAAACGATGGGCCATCAAAAGCTTGAGCCCACGGGCGGAACGATGCAGCAGCGCCTTGTTGACACCGGTCGTATGCACCAACCGCGCGAAGGTGGAGGGCGGCTATCGGGAGGCCATGAAAGAACTGGGGTACTCGGTGCCGGAGAAGCAATCCGAGGACTACACCCAGCGGATCCAGGCGGAACGAGCCGCATGGGCAGAGCGGGTCAAGCTCGCGGACTTCAAGCCGACCGAGTAAGCGGCAACGAATCACGGTCCCGCAGGCTGCGCTTTCGTCGGCGGCGGCCCGCGGGCACCAGTTCGCGGACGTGCCTCCTATATGAGCTCGGCGATTGCTTTTCCCATTTCCAGCGTGGTGGCCTTGCCACCGAGATCGCCGGTGCGCGGCCCGTCCCTGAGCACCTTCTCGATGGCCGCGAGAATCGCGTCGTGCGCCTCGCGCTCACCGAGGAAATCCAGCATCAGTGCGCCCGACCAGATCATCGCGATCGGATTGGCGATGCCCTTGCCGTAGATGTCGGGCGCCGAACCGTGGACGGGTTCGAACAGCGACGGGAATTTCCGCTCCGGGTTCAGGTTGGCTGACGGCGCCAGTCCGATCGTGCCGGTGCAGGCCGGCCCCAGGTCGGACAGGATGTCCCCGAACAGGTTGCTCGCCACCACCACATCGAAGCGCTGGGGTTGCAGCACGAAGCGCGCCGTGAGGATGTCGATGTGCTGCTTGTCCACCTTCACATCGGGAAAGCCCTGGCCCACGGCGTCGGCGCGACCGTCCCACCAGGGCATGCTGATGGCGATCCCGTTGCTCTTCGTTGCCACGGTCAGGTGCTTGCGGGGGCGTGACTGCGCGAGCTCATAGGCGTACCTGAGCACGCGGTCGGTGCCGAAGCGGCTCATCACCGTCTCCTGCACGACGATCTCACGCTCGGTACCCTCGTACATGATCCCGCCGAGGTTGGTGTACTCGCCTTCGGTGTTCTCGCGCACGATGTAGAAGTCGATGTCACCGGCCTTGCGCCCGGCGAGGGGACACGGCACGCCTTCGAACAGGCGCGCGGGGCGCAGGTTGATGTATTGGTCGAACTCGCGGCGAAACTTCAGCAACGAGCCCCACAGCGACACATGATCGGGGACGGTGTCGGGCCAGCCGACCGCGCCGAAATAGATGGCATCCTGCGCTTGGAGCTGTGACTTCCAGTCCGTGGGCATCATGTCTCCATGCTGCCGGTAGTAGTCGCAACTTGCCCACTCGATGTTCGTGAACTGCAGGTCGAAGCCGAATCGGCTCGCGGCCTTCTCCAGCACCCGATGGCCCTCGGGCATGACCTCCTTGCCGATGCCGTCGCCAGGAATGCTGGCGATCTTCAGTGTCTTCTTGTGGCTCGTGCCCATGATGCTTTCTCTGGTTGAAGTTCAGTAAGCCGCGCCGCCGGCCGCGCTCATCGCGCTTTCGGTACCCAGCCCAAAATCGCCTGCCAGGCGGCGCGCGCCCTGGACCATCAGCGTCACGTCGATGCCGACGGCGACGAAGGTGGCGCCGAGTTCCAGGTAGTGGCGGGCCAGCTTGGCGTCGCCGGTGAGGGTGCCGGCGGCCTTGCCGCTGGCGACGATGGTTCGGATGGCGTGGTCGATTGCCGCCTGCACCTCGGGGTGGCCGGGCGCACCGCGATGGCCCATCGAGGCGGCGAGGTCGGCGGGCCCGATGAACACACCGTCGACGCCATCGACCGCGCAGATGGATGGCAGATTGGCCAGCGCCGTCCTTGTCTCCGCCTGCACCAGCAGGCAGACCTCGTCGTTGGCGGCGCCGAGGTAGTCGCGCCGTGCTCCCCAGCGCGAAGCGCGCGCCACGGCGGCACCGACGCCGCGTATCCCCTCGGGCGGATAGCGCGTCGCGGCCACCAGTGCCTTCGCCTGCTCCGGCGTGTCCACCATCGGGACGAGCAGGTTCTGCGCGCCGATGTCGAGCAGTTGCTTGATGAGCGCCGTGTCGCCGGTCACGGCGCGCACCACTGGCTGCGCCGGGTAGGCGGCCACTGCCTGCAGTTGGGCGAGCGTGCTGCGCACGTCGTTGGGCGCATGTTCGCCGTCGATCAGCAGCCACTGGAATCCGGCCGTGGCGCAGGCCTCCGCCGCGTAGGGCTGCGCCAGAGAAAGCCAAAGACCGACCTGCGCTCGCCTGGCGGCGAGTGCCTGCTTGAATGGGTTGTTCATCGCGTCGTGCTCCGCTCAGTCGAGCTGGCCCTGGCACACGTACTTGGTGTGCAGGTAGTCGTCGATCCCGTGCACCGAACCTTCGCGGCCATAGCCGGATTCCTTGACGCCGCCGAAGGGAGCGGCCTCCGCCGCCAGCGCGCCCTCGTTGATGCCGACGATGCCCGATTCCAACGCGTCCGCGACGCGCCAGATGCGACGCGCGTCGGTCGAGTAGAAGTAGGCGGCCAGCCCGAATGGCGTGTCGTTGGCCGCGGCGACCACTTCGTTCTCGGTCTCGAAGCGGGTCAGGGCCGCCACCGGACCGAAGGTCTCTTCGCGCGCGCAGGCCATGGTCGAGTCGGCGCCCACCAGGACGGTGGGTGCGAAGTAGTGCATGCCAAGCCGCGGCAGACGCTCGCCGCCGGCCAGCACCTTCGCCCCGCGAGACACCGCATCCTGAACATGGCGCTCGATCTTCTCGACCGCGCGTGCATTGATCATCGGCCCGATCTGCGAGGCCGGGTCACTGGCCGGCCCGACCTGGAGGGCGCCGACGCGCGCTGCCAGTTTGTCGGCGAAGGCGTCATGCACCTTGCCCTGCACGAAAATCCGGTTCGGGCAGACGCAGGTCTGGCCGCCGTTGCGGAACTTGGAGGCCATGAGACCCTCCACGGCGGCATCGAGATCCGCGTCCTCGAACACGATGAAGGGCGCGTTGCCGCCGAGTTCGAGCGAGAGCTTCTTGAGCGTATCGGCGGAGCGCCTCGCCAGGTGCTTGCCCACCGGTGTCGAGCCGGTGAAGGTGATCTTGCGCACCCGCGCGTCGTCGAGCCAGGCGTCGACCACTTCCGGCGTCTTCTCGCGCGAGGCCGTGACGATGTTGACGACACCTGCGGGCACGCCGGCTTCCTCTGCCAGCCTCACGAGCGCGAGCGACGTGAGCGGCGTGTCTTCGGCCGGCTTGCAGACGACGGTGCAACCGGCGGCGAGCGCGGGGGCAATCTTGCGTGCGATCATCGCGGCCGGGAAGTTCCATGGCGTGATCGCCGCGACCACGCCCACCGGCTCCTTCATGGCAAACATGCGCCGACCCGGCACCGGCGCGGGGATGATCTCGCCGTTCATGCGGGTGGCTTCCTCGGCGAACCATTCGATGTAGCTTGCCGCATAGGCGACCTCGCCCTTGCCTTCGGCCAGCGGCTTGCCCTGCTCGAGCGAGATGAGCGTGCCCAGGTCGTCCAGGTTCGCCATGACCAGATCGTTCCAGCGCTTGATGATCTGGGCGCGTTGCTTGGCCGGGACCTTGCGCCACGTGGCAAAGGCCTGGTGTGCAGCGTCGGCGGCCGCGCGCGCTTCTGCGGCGCCCGAATCGGGCACCTGCGCGATCAGCGCGCCGGTGGCCGGGTCGGTGACGTCGAGCTTGCCGCCGGTGGCTTCACACCATTGGCCTGCGATGTAGTTGGCAC
>NZ_JBFUCI010000013.1:0-36644 GCF_056405335.1 Variovorax sp. P1_H12_2 | reverse complement strand
CACCTACTGGCCGTGGATGGGCTACATGACGTCCAAGGGCTGAAGGCTTCGGCGCGGGCCTGGCGCCGGCGGCGTTTTTCTCGGTCGTTGTTGCGCGAGGTCAAGCCGGCGTCACGCGCATCGCGTCCAATGGACGGACTGAAAGAAAGGGTCTTGCCATGAAGAAAATGAAAGCCGCCATCTTTGTCGAAAAGGGCCGCATCGTGCTCGACGAGAAGCCGATTCCCGACGTCGGTCCGCTCGATGCCCTGATCCGCGTCACCACCACCACGATCTGCGGGACGGACGTTCACATCCTCAAGGGCGAGTACCCGGTCGAGCGCGGCCTGACCATCGGCCACGAGCCGGTCGGCGTGATCGAGAAGCTGGGTTCGGCGGTCGCCGGCTTCCAGGAGGGCCAGCGCGTGATCGCCGGCGCCATCACGCCCAGCGGCCACAGCTACGCCTGCCTGTGCGGCTGCGGTTCGCAGGACGGCGTGGGTACCCGGCATGGCTTCAAGGCCATGGGCGGCTGGAAGTTCGGCAACACCATCGACGGCTGCCAGGCCGAATATGTGCTGGTCAAGGACGCCATGGCCAACCTCAGCCCGATCCCGGATGGCCTCACGGACGAACAGGTGCTGATGTGCCCGGACATCATGTCGACGGGCTTCTCGGGCGCCGAAAGCGGCAAGGTGAGGATCGGGGACACCGTCGTGGTCTTCGCGCTCGGGCCCATCGGCCTGTGCGCGGTCGCCGGTGCGAAGCTGATGGGCGCCACCACCATCATCGGCGTCGACACGGTGCGCGCGCGGCTCGACGTGGCCCGCAGCCTCGGCGCCGACCACGTCGTGGACTTCAAGCAGGGCGATCCGGTCGAACAGATCATGGCGTTGACGGACGGGCGCGGCGTCGATGTCGCGATCGAGGCGCTCGGCACGCAAGGCACCTTCGAGTCGTCGCTGCGCGTGCTGCGACCGGGCGGCACGCTGTCCAGCCTTGGCGTGTATTCGAGCGATCTGCGGATTCCGCTCRGCGCCTTCTCCGCCGGCCTCGGCGATCTGAAGATCGTCAGCACGCTGTGCCCCGGCGGCAAGGAGCGCATGCGCCGGTTGATGGACGTCGTCGGTTCGGGGCGCGTGGACCTGAAGCCGTTGGTCACGCATCGCTTCAAGCTCGACGACATCGAGGCGGCCTACGAACTGTTCGCCAACCAGCGCGACGGGGTGCTCAAGGTGGCCATCACGCCGTGAGCGGGCGTTCGATCTTGTCTCGCTGCACCCGTCTGAAAGTCAAATATATTTGACATCATTGACGGCGATGGCTAGGCTCAGACCATGTCTGCGATCTTCGAACTCGGCGCTGCCGTGCGTGTCCGCCGCTCTGACATGGGGTTGACCCAAATGACCCTGGCCAGGCTCAGTGGCCTATCGCGCGCGACTGTCAACCAGGTGGAAAAGGGAACCATCAAGGACTTGAGCATGACGAGGGCCGCCAAGCTGCTTGAAGCACTCGGATTGTCCGTGACGATCACGGCCCCGCGCTCGCGAAGCAACCAGGCTGAAGGCGGAAAGAGTCACGCGTTGGACATCGCCGCGCGGACTGCCAGCGTCAGCTACAAGGTACCCCTAAGCCCGCCCAAGTTGCGTGATGCCTTGATCACCGGCTCGGTGCCGAAGGGTTTGCTTCCCCACATGCATGCCTTGCTCGACGAGGCACCCGTCGCCTTGCTGGCTTCCGTGGTGGAGCAACTGCATAGGGAGGAGCGGGTGGATCGTGCGCAGGTTTGGAAGCACATGCGCGAACTGGCCCACGATCTCAAGAGCAGCCGCGAGCTTTGGCAATGAGACCGCTGCCTGACATGAGCAGGCCCGGCGTGTGGATGGAACTCTTCCCCCACGCACTCACTCTGATGGACCACCTGGAGAGCCACTTTCATCATCCGTGGTGGACCTTCGGCGGCGGCACGGTGTTGATGCTCAGGATCGGCCATCGACAGAGCAAGGACATCGACCTGTTCGTGAACGATCCCCAGTATCTCGGCTATCTCAATCCCCGCCTCAGCGAGGTCGCAGAGCAGATCAGCACGGACTACGAAGAGAACTCGGAGTTCATCAAGCTATACCTGCCGTCGGGTGAAATCGACATCGTGGTGGGTACGCCATTGACCGACCGGCCCTTCGATGTGGTCTCGTACGCTGGACATGAAATCAAGATCGAGACCTGCGCCGAAATCATCGCGAAGAAGATGTGGTACCGCGGTTATCACGCAAAGGCCCGTGACCTTTACGACTTGTGCGCGGTGGCTGACGCGGAGCCCGATGCAATTCAAGCCGTTGCGCGATTTTTGAGCAGGCATGGTGCGACGTTTCTGATGCGCCTGCATGAGAGGTCCGAACTGGCGGAGGCGGAATTCGATGCCATCGACGCCATTGGGTTCCGGCGCTCGTTTGCCGACTGCCTGTTGCAGGCCCGACGAATCATCGAGCCGCTGCTGTAGCGGGAAATGCAGGGGAAGGGCGCCTGCAGGTGACGAGTTGAACGAATTCAGATTGAAGATATGCTCGCCGCGTACCCGTCGACATCGATGCGCCTGATGATGAAGCCGTCGATCTGACGCTGTTTCGTCCGCGGCATGAGCGCTTGATCTGGAGCCGACCTGCATGACTTTCGAATCGTGAGAATCACCCGCGCGTCCGAAGCCCTGCTCGCGCTGCGGGAGGGGCGTATCTGGAAGCTACTGGCTGCCGACCGCCTGCCATGGGAGTTCGCCGTGGAGGCGGTGCAGAGCGTCTTGGATTCTTGATGGGGCGGCTCTGCGGGGAAATCAATCATTCACCGCTTAGGGAGCGCGCAGACGCCCCGCCAGAGGCTCGCAAGGGCCTGCTAGCCGGGCCGCGTCCTGGCATGATGCGCCGCCAGGTGGGCCCGGTCGTCCAGCGTTGAAAACACCACCGCGAACGCAACGCCGATCAGTGCGCCCAGCGCCGTGTCGAGCACGCGCGTGAGGGGCATGCCGACGGCGGCCGAAGGCGCCGCGAGAGAGGTCATGAGCAGGGCCATCGGCGTGACGCAGACCAGGCCGAAGACATAGTTGAAGCCGATCACCAGTTCGGTGATGAACTGCAGCACGACCACCGCCAGCAGCACCAGCCAGAAGGACGGATGGTTCGCCAGGATGACCCAGGCGATGCCCGAACCGACGAGGGTGCCGATCGTGCGCTGCACGGCGCGATGCATCGTGACGTGCAGGTGGCTGCCTTGCAGCACCGCCGTCGCGCCGATCGCCGCCCAGGCCGGATGGGACCAGCCGGCGGCAAGGGCCAGCAGCGCCGCGATGGCCGCGCAGCACGCGATGCGCGCGGCTGCGATCAGCTGAGGCCCCGTCGGCGGGGCCGCTTCACGCAGCTCGACGACGGGCGCCGATGCCTGTGCGCGCAGCCGGTCCGTCAGGCGGCAGACCAGCCAGGCGATGGCCGCGCCGGCCGCCGTGAAGATCGTGCGTTCGGCCACGGTGCGCCAGCTCTCTGCGGGCCCGACCGCGGCGCAGGCCGCGAAGACGAAGATGACGGCCCCGGGGGCGCCGATCCGCCATCGGCCCACCAGTGCGCTCAGGATCCCCGCCAGCACCGCCAGGCACAGCAGCATCGTCGCGGGCGCGGCGCCTGCCTGCGCGACCAGCGAAAGCAGTCCGACCGATGCGGTGAGCAGCACGCCCGACGTGGCGACGATCGCCAGGCGCCGTCGGCCCGGTGCGAAGCGGCCGAAGAGCGCGGCCAGGGCGCCCAGCGCGGGAAAGCCTTCGAGCTGCGCCCAGGGCGACAGGTGGGTCGCAGTCACGGCGATCAACACCGCCAGGGACGTCTGCATGCCGGCCACTGCGGCGTTGCGCAGCGAGGGCGGGGTCGCGAGGGTGAAACTCTCGCGGATGCGGGCGGCTGCCAGCAGATGGCGGATGGACGCGCGGCGGGTGGTCATGGGTGTCCTTCAGCCCGCTGCGGCGATCCGGGCTTCGATCTTCTCGAAGGCGCGCAGCATGGCTTGCGCATCCCCATCCTCGACGTCGGCCAGCAATTCGCTTTCGATGGCTCTCAGTCGTTTGCGAATGGAGGCCACGGTCCGGCGTCCGTCCGCCGTCAGGTGCACCAGCTTGACGCGGCGGTCGACCGCGTGGGGGCGCCGCTCGATCAAGTCCTGTTCGACCAGGATGTCGAGCAAGCGGACCAGGCTGGAGCCGTCGAGCCCGACCGCCGCGGCCAGTTCGCTCTGCGAGATACCGTCGCCGAGCTCGTGCAGATGGACCAGGGGTGCCCAGGTGGCGTCGCTCAGTCCGGCGGACGAAAGGCGGGCATCCAGCGCCTGGCGCCATCGCCGGGCGAGACCGACCAGGCGGATGCCGATGCGGTGATGCAGTTCGGAAGAGGTGTGTTCCATGATCTTGATTTTATCAAAATCATTTGAATTCAAACGAGTTGGGGATTTGCCGGCGAAGAGGGGCTCGTCGTCGTGTCGTTGCGCGAGGCGTGGGAATGAAAAAGCCCGCTCGGGGCGGGCTTTCGGGAATGTGGCCGTGGGCACTTACGCGACCCACGTTACGGCAAATGTTCACTTGCGGAAGTCACCTGTCGTTTTTCTCGTCGTGGTGGCTTCGACGCGCCGGCGTGAGATGCGGCTTGCCTGCGCAGGCAACCGAAAGAGGCCAAGGCATTTCGGGGAGGGCAGACTATACCAGAGACTTCGATTCCCGGTTGCGGCAGGCCTTTGCGACCCCCCGGAATAGGGTGAGCGGGCCCTAGTCCATTTGGACGGCTTGTAACCAAAAGTGTTATTAGTCATAATGCCTTACATGCACTCCACCCGCTCACCCCAACTGCAGTGGTCCACCAAAGGGCTGCTGGGCGTTCTTCGAGCCAGCTTGCCCTCGGGCGGCCCGCAGGCAGGCCGGACGGTCCAGGCGCCGCGGCCGGCGCGAACCGTCAATGACCCGCCGGAGCCCTTGAGCGTCGACGAGTTGAGCGAGGTCGCCAAGAACTGGCGCAGCCGGGCAGGGGACGACGAGGATCGCGCGGACACGGTCGCCCAGGCGCTCGAGTCGCTGGCCGACTATCGCCGGGCTGCGGCGGCACCGCGCAGCCGGGCCCGCATCGTCGGGCAAAGGATCTCGGAGTTCATGCGGCTCTAGGCGGCGCAGGCGCGGCGGACGCGCCACCGTGAACACGAAAAGCCGTTGCGGGTCCGGGACTTGCGACGGCTTTCCTGTTTCCGCTCGGGCCTTGCGCAGCGTCGGTGGCGCGGCATACGCGTGCGCTGCGTCGCGCCGTGTCGCCGGCGACCGAACCGCGCCCTGAATATTTCTCCGCATCGGCCGATAAGCATTGGCAACCCGAGTTTCCGAATGCCGATCTGTCGCGCATTCCTCCGGGCTGTGCAGCGTGGAGCCGGCCTTCGATTCCACGCCGCCCAACGGTCGAACGAGGAAGAGAAAGATGCGCTGCAGGTCACGAGTGGAATTGTTTCGGGGCGCGGCCGCCATGGTGGCGGTCGCCGTGTCGCTCGCGGCCTGCGGTGGCGGAGGAGGTGGTGGCGGCGGTGGCGGTGGCGGCGTCATCGCGGCGCCCGCCGCCGCGGCGCCGCCGCCCGCGGAGGTGAAAGCGGCGGACGGTGTTGCGATCACGAGCTCCTGCACGTCGTGCAGCGCAGTCGACGTCAGCACCTACTCGGGTTCGGGTACCGGCGTCTGGCAGGGCATCAACAAGTCCCAGGCCCCCACCGACATCCCGCTGTCGATCTCCGGTCTCGCCGGCCAGACCGTGACGCTGGTGTTGACGAACGAGAGCGCGCAGAACCAGACGCTGGCCGGGATGGTGCTGCGTTCCAACGCCGAACGCAGCATCGCGCCGAGCAAGGCGATGGTGCAGGGCGACAACGCCAGCGACAGCATCGAAGCGCAGAAGCTGGCGATCGGCGAGTTCAACCGCGCGGGCTTCGGTGAGCTGCTGGGCCCGGCGTCGAAGACTCCGTCCCAGGTCTCCAAGTCGATGGCGCCGTCGGCCGCCTATGCCGTCAACGATCAGCGCAGCATCTACCTCCACGACCGCTCGCAGCGCACCGTGAAGCTGGCCGTCCAGCGCGCCGCGAGCGACGGTACGCCGATCAACCTGTGGGTCGAGGCCAGCGAACTGAGCCCGTCGCGCATCACGGCCGAACTCGCCCAGCGCATGGAAGACAAGTTCGCCGCCCCCGGCGGCATCTACGACATGCTGGTGCGCACCGGCGGCCCGCTCTGGGGCGGGCACGCCTTCAGCGAGATGGTGTCGGGAAGCGGCCAACCCATCGACATCTACTTCGTCAATTTCGACTCCAACGGCAAGCCGTATGGACTCATCGGCTACTTCTGGGGCCTGAACAACTTCAAGAAAGGCGCAGGCGACCTGGCCTACACCAATGAGTCGCTGAGCCTCTATCTCGATTCCGAATCGCTCTACCTGGATGGCGAGACCGGTGTGAAGCAGATTGCAACCACGATGGCGCACGAAGGCATGCACATGCAGAACTTCTACCGCCGCGGCGTGAAGATGGGGTCGAAATACACCTTCGACGTCTGGCTCGAGGAGATGTCGGCGCTGATGATGGAGGACTGGGCGAGCTTCAGCATCGATGCCAGCCACAACGCCATCCGCGATTCGCGCTTCCCGTACTACCTGGCCTACAACGGATCCGGCAGCTACAACTGCACGCTGTCCGAGTGGACGCCGATGGGCGCCAGCTGCGAGAGCTACGCGCTGACCGGCTCGTTCGGCGGCTTCCTGAATCGCCAGTTCGGCCTCGATTTCTACAAGGCGCTGCTGAACAGCACGGGCAGCGAGGACTCGATCGCGATGCTGGACGCTGCCATCAAGTCGAAACGGCCGGGCTCCGGCGTGGGCGAGGAACTGCGCCGCTTCTCGGCGACCGCGGCCGGCGTCATTCCCCTCGGCGCGGGCATCGCCGAGTACAGCATGCCGGCGCGCAGCGAAGGCGGCTTCAGCCTGCCGGCGATCGACCCGTCGAGCCTGGGCCGCAGCAGCCGGGCGCTGCCGCAGGCGGTGCCGGACCTGCTGCACAAGCTGGGCAGCTTCCCGGTGGCGCGTCCCAACGTGTCGGGCACCTACGCGGAGACCGTCCGCGTGCCGGCCGGGACGACGCTCACGGTGGTCGTCAACTAGGGGCCGCAGGCCGCCTTGGGGCGGCCCGGCGCCGGAGCCGGCTGGCGCGCGCCGAGGGGGTGCTGCATGGCGTGTTCCCTCGGCGTCCGGGGTCAGGTGCCCGTCGTCCGCGTCACCGGCCGTGCAGTCGGGTCACTTGCCCTTGACCGCCGCCACCGTCGCGCACGTGTTCCCCGGCTCGACCGAACGGAATCTCTCGATCACCAGATGCTCGCGCGGCGGCCCTTCCATCGACTCGCGGACTTCGAGCCGGCCGTCGAAGTTGACCAGCAGCGGTGCGGCGGGTTCCTTGCGCCACGCGAGGTAGCTGCGCTGCAGCGCGACGGCGTCCGCGGTCATTGCCACCGGCCAGCGCTTGCCGCTCGCGCTGTCGGTGAACAAGGCGGCATCGGCGAAATAGACGAAGTCGCCGCGCCAGTGCGCGGGTTCGGCATGCAGGCTGGCCGCCAGCGCGGCAAGAAGGACGCAGGCGCTTCGCTTCGCGATCGGGAGCTGTCGTGTCATCCGTGTCTGCCTTTCATTCCGTGTCGTTCGGGCCCGCGATCTGCAGCGGGATCTTGAGGTAGCGCACGCCGTTGGATTCTGCCTCGGGCAGGCGGCCGGCGCGGATGTTCAGCTGGATCGACGGCAGCAGCAGCGTCGACGCCGGCAGGGTCGCATCGCGCTGCTGCCGCATGGCGACGAAGTCATCCTCGGCGATCCCGTCGTGGACGTGGACGCTGTGCGCGCGCTGCGCCTGCACCGTGGTCTCCCAGCGGTAGTCGTCGCGCCCCGGCGCCTTGTAGTCAATGGCACATGAAGAGCCGCGTCTGCGGCGGCAGGGCCAGCAGGCGGCGGATTGAGTGGTACAGCGTGCGCGAGCTGCCGCCTACTGCCGTTCGGGCAACCGGACCCGGATCAATGCGGTGGCGCTCGGTGCCTGCGCGCCGGGCGATGCCTACGTGCTCGAAGGCGGGCTCGACGGCTGGAAGAAAGCCGGCCTTCCGGTCGTCTGCGACGCATCGCAGCCGCTGGAGCTGGCGCGGCAGGTGCAGATCGCCGCGGGCTCCCTGATCGTGGCCGGGGCGGTGCTGGGCGCGACCGTTTCGCCCTGGTTCCATCTGCTGTCCGGTTTCGTCGGCGCAGGCCTGGTGTTCGCAGGCGCCTCGGGCTTTTGCGGAATGGCGCGGGTTCTCCTGAAGATGCCGTGGAACCGGAAGGCGCTCGCCGTTTGAGCCAGGCCACTCCATCGGCCTCGGCGCGGGCGCGCCATGAAGCGCGGCCCATCGGCACGTTGTCCTGACGCGAATGCAGGGGGATGATGCCGAGCAAGGAGCCATGCGATGAGACATGCGATGGAACGACAGCCCGGGACGCCACGCGCCGGCGTGCCGCGCTTCCTGCCACGCGGGGTGGGGCGCGAAGCGGATTCGCTGGAACATGCATCGGAGCGGTCGGCGCCGGTGTCGAGGGGACCATGAGCATGGCGCGAGGCGATCTCGGCGGGCTCGATGCGGCCGATGCCACCGACCGCGGGCGCGCGCTCGCCACGCTGGTGGTGGCCGGCCGGGCATCGACGCCGGTGCTGCTGCGCGCACTCCACCACGGCGACGCCGGCGTGCGCGAAAAAGCGGCGCAGGGGTTGGCGGAGATTGCCGATCCGGCGGCCACCGACGCCCTGCGTGCCGCGGTCGCCGACAGCGACCCGCTGGTGCGTGGGCGCGCCGCCCAGGCGCTGGCGGCGATCGGCGCGCCCGATTCGCTGGACGCGCTCGCCCGGACCTTCGATGACCATCCCGACCTGCTGCGTGCGCCGCACACACTCGCCACCCACGTGCTGACCGCACGTGGCGTCGATGCGCTGCCGGTGATCGCGCCGCTGCTGGACGCGCCGCTGCCGCTGACCCGGCAGCGCGCCTTCGCGGTGCTGCAGGCCGTGGTGCCGACGCTGCCGGGCGTGGCCGACTGGGCCAGCGTGTGGCGCTCGCTCGGCGCCTACGACCCGAACGGCGCCGATGTCGCCGCGCGCAGCGTCGCGGCGGCGCAGTGGCGGCAATGGATTGCCGCCCGCTGCGTTTAGTTGCCCCCACGCTCCCTCACTTCGTGTGGTCGCTGCCCCCCAAGGGGGAGTCAGCAGGCCGCCCGTCAGCGCRAAGCGCGGACTTCGCCGCGCCGGCGGCCCGGCGCCGGCCTGAGCCCCCACGCTCCCTCACTTCGTGTGGTCGCTGCCCCTCCCCGGGTACATTTCTCGATCCACAGCCTAAGTCGAGAGCACCCGCATGCGTCGTGTCGCATCCCTGATCCTGATCCTCCTGGTCGCCGCATGCACGACGGTGGCCCTCCACCGCTTCGATGAACTCTACGGGCCGGCCGACCCGAAGCGCTTCGACCACCCGCTGGCACCGCCTGCGGGCGAGTCCTACGCCCAGACCATCCAGCCGATCCTCGATCGGCGCTGCGTGGTCTGCCATGCCTGCTACGACGCGCCCTGCCAGCTCAAGGCCACGGCCTGGGAAGGACTGGCGCGCGGCGCCAGCAAGACACCGGTCTATGACGCCTCGCGGCTGCTCGCGGCGACGCCGACGCGGCTCTTCGTCGATGCCGAGCAGCCCTCGCAATGGCGCGAGAGAGGCTTCTTCCCGGTGCTCAACGAGCATGCGCCCACGCCCGAGGCCAACCGCGCCGCCGGACTGATGCACCGGCTGCTGATGCAGAAGGAGAAGCACCCGCTGCCGACCCGCGGCATCGTCGGGGGAGGGCTCGATTTCTCGGTCGGCCGCGAGGCGATGTGCCCGGCCGGCGCCGAGATCGACGACTACGAGCGCAAGATGCCGCTCGGTGGCATGCCCTTCGGACTGCCGGGCCTGAGCCCGTCCGAGCTGGGCGTGCTGACCCGCTGGATCGAGCGCGGCGCGCCCTACGAGGGCCCGCCGGCACCGACGCCGCTGGCGCTGCAGCGCATCGCGCTGTGGGAGCGCTTCCTCAACGGCGATTCGCTGAAAGAGCGGCTCTTCAGCCGCTATGCCTACGAGCACCTGTTCCTTGCCCACCTCTACTTCGACGACGACCCGGAGCGCCGGTACTTCAAGCTGGTGCGCTCGGCCACGCCGCCGGGCCAGCCGGTGCAACTGATCGCCAGCCGGCGGCCGGTCGACGATCCCGGCGTCGAGCGCGTCTACTACCGCATCGTGCCCGAGCGCGAGACCATCGTCGCCAAGACCCACATGCCCTACGCGCTGGGCGCCGGGCGCATGGCCCGCTGGCGCGCGCTGTTCCTCGATGTGCCCTATGCGGTCGATCGCCTGCCGGGCTACAGCGCCGAGACCGCGGCCAATCCCTTCGCCACCTTCGCGGCGCTGCCGGTGAACGCGCGCTACCGCTTCATGCTCGACGAAGCCGAGTTCACGATCATGGGCTTCATCAAGGGCCCGGTGTGCCGCGGCCAGATGGCGCTCGATGTCATCGAGGACCGTTTCTGGGTGGTCTTCCTCGCACCTTCGCAGCGCAACGACCAGGCGCAGGCCGACCTGCTGGCCCGCGATGCCAACCTGCTGCGCCTGCCCACCGGCAGCAGCAACGAGGCGGTGGTCACGCCGTGGCTCGAATACGCACGGCTCGAGAACGAATACCTGCGTGCCAAGTCGGAGCATCTCGCCCAGAGCCTGGGCGGGCCGGAGAACCTCGACCTGCGCCTGATGTGGGACGGCGACGGCCGCAACGACAACGCCGCGCTGACCATCTTCAGGCACTTCGACAGCGCCAGCGTGGTCAAGGGCATGGTCGGCGACGCGCCCAAGACCGCCTGGGTCATCAGCTATACGCTGCTCGAGCGCATCCACTACCTGCTGGTGGCCGACTACGACGTCTTCGGCAACGTCGGCCACCAGCTCAATTCGCGCCTCTACATGGACTTCCTGCGGATGGAGGGCGAGTTCAACTTCCTCACGCTGCTGCCCAAGGCGCAGCGCATCGCGACGCGCGACCTCTGGTACCGCGCCGACAGCCAGGCCACGCGCGAGCAGGTGTACGGCGGGCCGTCCACCACGCTCTCGGTCGACAGCGGCATCCGCTACCGCACCGGCGACGCCCGGCTCGAACTGCTGCAGATGATGAAGACCCGGCTGGCGCGGGTGTTGCCCTCGGAGTTCGAGCTGAACCGCGCGGCGCCCGCATTGCAGGCGCCGCTGCGTGAACTCGGTGCCGTGCGCGGCGCATCGCTGCAATGGCTGCCCGAGGATGCCGCGCTGGTGGTGCAGGCGCCGGGTGCCGCGCCGGCCACCTTCAGCCTGCTGCGCGACACCGCGCATGCGAGCGTCTCGCACCTGCTGGACGAGCGCCGCGAACTGCGGCCCGACGAGAACACGCTGACCCTCGTGCCCGGCGTGATCGGCGCCTATCCCAATGCCTTCTACCGGATCAGCCCGGAGCAGCTGCCGGCCATGGCCGACGCCATTCGGAAGCTGAAGTCCGAGGCGGACTACGCAGCCTTCTCCGAACGCTTCGCGGTGCGCCGCACCGACCCCGGCTTCTGGGCCGTGAGCGATGCGCTGGTCGAGCGCTATCGCCGCGACCAGCCGATCCAGGCCGGCATCCTGGATCTGAATCGTTTAGAGAATCGATGACCGTCGCTCGCCCTTGCGGCGAGCCTCACTCCGCGAGCTCTTCGAGGATGGGGCAATCAGGCCGGTGGTCGCCGTGGCAGCAGTCGGCCAGCCGCTCCAGCGTCCGCTTCATCGCGCTCATCTCCTCGATCCGGCGGTGCAGGTCGGCCGCGTGCGTGAGCGCGATGCGCTTGACGTCCGCGCTGGCGCGGCCCTTGTTCTGCCACAGCTTCAGCAGTTCCGCGATCTCGGCCATGCTGAACCCAAGGTCGCGCGCGCGCCGGATGAAGCGCAGCGTGTGGACGTTGCTCTCGGTGTATTGCCGGTAGCCCGCGTCGGTGCGCGCGACCTCCGGCAGCAGGCCCAGCGATTCGTAGTGGCGCACCATCTTGGCCGAGACGCCCGAGAGGGCCGCGGCCTGGCCGATGTTGAAGGGTTCCGTGCTCATCGATCCATCTCCGTGCCGTGTGATGCGTTCATCGTGCCTGTCCTTTCCAGCGCCGCAGCAGCAGTGCATTGCTCACCACGCTCACGCTGCTGAAGGCCATCGCTGCGCCGGCGATCACCGGGCTCAGCAGCCCGAAGGCCGCCAGCGGAATCCCGACCACGTTGTAGGCGAAGGCCCAGAACAGGTTCTGGCGGATCTTGGCGTAGGTGCGGCGCGAGATGTCGATCGCGTCGCTGACCAGGGCCGGGTCGCCGCGCATCAGCGTGATCCCGGCCGCATGCATGGCGACGTCGGTGCCGGTGGACATCGCGATGCCGAYATCGGCCGCAGCCARYGCCGGYGCATCGTTGATGCCGTCGCCCACCATCGCGACGCGGACGCCGCGCGCCTTCAGCTGCCCGATGATCGCCGCCTTGTCCTCGGGCAGCACTTCGGCCCGGACCGTGTCGATCTTCAGCAGGCGGGCCACCGCCTCGGCGCTGCCGCGGTTGTCGCCCGAGACCAGCGCGGTGCGGATGCCCTGCGCATGCAGCCGCTCGATGGCCGCCGCGGCGCTGGGCTTGGGCTGGTCGCCGAACGCGAGCAGGCCGACCAGGGTGGGGCGGGCGCTCAGGTCGGCCAGCCACGAGACCGTGCGCCCTTCGGACTCCAGTTGCTGGGCACGCTCGCCGAGCCCGCCCAGCGGCACCGACAGCTCGCGCATGAAGCGGCTGCTGCCCAGGCGCAGCGCGCGGCCGTCGACGATGGCCGACACGCCGCGTCCCGCCACCGCCCGCACCTCGCTGGCCTGGCCGATCGCGACGCCGGCCTGGCGCGCGGCGTTCAGCACCGCGCGGGCGAGCGGATGCTCGCTGCCCGCCTGCAGGGTGGCGCTGGCGCGCAGCAGGACCTGCGCATCGCCGTCGACCGCCTCGCAGGCCACCAGTTCGGGGCGGCCCTCGGTCAGCGTTCCGGTCTTGTCGAAGGCGACGATCCCGACGCCGTGCGCCACCTCGAGCGCCTCGGCGTCCTTGATCAGCACGCCATGCCGGGCGGCGACGCCGGTGCCGGCCATGATCGCGGTCGGCGTCGCCAGCCCCAGTGCGCAAGGGCAGGCGATCACGAGCACCGCGACCGCGTTGAGGATCGCGGTTTCCCATTGGCCGGTGCCGAGGCCCCAGCCCAGGAAGGTCAGCAGCGCGATGCCGATCACCACCGGCACGAACACGCTGCTCACGCGGTCGACCAGGCGCTGGATCGGCGCTTTCTTCGCCTGCGCCGATTCCACCAGCCGCACGATGCGCGCGAGCGTCGATTCGGCGCCGACCGCGGTGGTGCGGACCAGCAGCAGGCCTTCGCCGTTGACCGAGCCGCCGGTCACCACGTCGGCCGCCTGTTTGGCGACCGGCAGGCTCTCGCCGGTGATGAGCGATTCGTCGACCTCGCTCATGCCCTCGATCACCAGGGCGTCGACCGGCACGCGCTCGCCCGGCCGGATCACGACCAGGTCGTCGATCCGGACTTGCGCCAGCGGCAGGTCCTGGTCGATGCCGTCGCGGCGCACGCGGGCCCGGTCGGGCCGCAGCGCATGGAGTGCGCGGATCGCCTCGGTGGTCTGGCGCTTGGCCCGCGTCTCCAGCCACTTGCCCAGCAGCACCAGCGTGATGACCACCGCCGAGGCTTCGAAATAGAGGTGCGGCATGCCATGGGCAGCGTGCGCGAGCAGCAGGTACACGCTGAGTCCATAGGCGGCCGTCGTCCCGAGCGCCACGAGCAGGTCCATGTTGCCGGCGCGGGCCTTCAGGGCCTTCCATCCCGAACGGTAGAAGCGCGCGCCCAGCCAGAACTGCACCGGCGTGGCCAGCGCGAGCTGCACCCAGCCGTCGAGCATCCACGCCTTGCCGAACATCAGTCCGAGCATCGGCAGCACCAGGGGCGTGGAGAGGAGCGCAGCCGCGATCACGGGCCAGGCGTCGTGGCGGCGGTCGGGCCTGGCCGCTGCTGCTTCGGAAGCGGCGGGGCCCGCGGACGATGGGGCTTCTTCCTCGCCGACGCTGTAGCCGGCCTTCTCGACCGCGCGACGCAGGGCGCCGAGCGCGACGGAGCCGTCGGCGCGCACGTTGGCCGCTTCGGTTGCGAGGTTGACGCTGGCTTCCGTCACGCCGGGCACGGTCGCCAGGGAACGCTCGACGCGGGCGACGCAGGACGCGCAAGTCATTCCTTCGATCGGCAGCGAAAACTCCTGGAAGCCGGCTGCGCCAGGCGATATCGCCAGGCTGTTGTTCATTGATTGCTCCTGTCTTTCGAACCTCGATGAACGAGGAATGGAGGAAGTATCAACCTTCCCATCATGGGAGGGTCAAGCGCGTTCCGTGCGCGCCGTCCGTTCGCCATACCTCGGTCGAAAGTTAGTAATTTGTTGTTACATGGTTTATGCTGCGCTGGGTAAGGAGATGCCTGCCATGGGTGCGAGCGAGATCGAACAGATGATGTCCACGACCACCGACTGCCGCATATGGGTGGACGACCCTGCCGGCTTCACGACCCGCAAGGTGGGCAGGTTCCACCACAACTACCACCGGCATCCGCTGTTTCAGCTGCCTGAACTCGAGGCGTTGGCCAAGGAGTTGATGCCCTTGAAGCAGTGCCGCTTCGTCAGGCAGGGCGTGACGCAGGCATCTGCCTTCGCGCACGCCAGCGAGCACCCCGACGGGCGCGGCATCGAGGACGTCTTCAGGCGCATCGAGGAGCCGGGTTCGTGGATCGCGCTCTACGATGTCGAAGCCGTTCCGCGCTACCAGGCCCTGCTCGACGGCATCCTGGACCCCATGCGCGAGATCGTCGAGCGCGAGCAGCCGGGCATCTTCCTGGTGACCGGCTTCATCTTCATTTCCGCCCCGCCGTCGGTGACGCCGTTCCATATCGACCGCGAGAACAACTTCTGGCTGCAGTTGCGCGGTTGCAAGGTCATGAACGTCTGGGAAGCGACCGACCGGGTCGTGGTGCCGGCGCCCGAGGTGGAGGACTTCATCGTCAGCGGTTCGCTGCGAAACGTCCGGCTCAAGGAAGAGTTCAGGTCGCGCAGCCACCAGTTCGACACCCAGGCGGGGGACGGCATCTACTTCCCGAGCACGTCGCCGCACATGACGCGCTCGGATCCCGACTGGACCAAGCCGGGCGACGGCGTCGCGATCTCGATCGGAGTGACCTTCTATACCTCGGCCACGCGCAAGGCGGCGCGCGTGCACCAGCTCAACCGCGTGTTGCGCAGTTGCGGGCTGTCGCCGGCCTACCCGGGCGAGTCCGCCGTTTCGGACGGGATCAAGGCGCCGATCGGCAGGGCGATCGGCGCGGGGCTTGCTTCCCTGTCCCGGATCATGGCGCCCATCGGTCGCTTGCGCCGCTTCGCGAATCCGCCTCCCGGCTCGTTCTGAAGGCGCCGCGTCACCGGCGCATCATGTCGCGCGCCGAGAGCGCCGGCGCGTCGTTGCCCCAGGAGGCGCGCACGAAGGTCAGCACGGCCGCGACGTCGCTGTCGTCGAGCACCTGATTGAAAGGCGGCATGCCGTAGGGACGCGGATTGCCTGCGGTGGCGGGCAGGAAGCCGCCGTGGCGCACGATCTGGATCAGGTTGGCCGTGGAATCCATCAGCACGGCCCGGTTGCCGGCGAGCGCGGGATAGGCGTCCTGGGCGCCCTGGCCCACGTCGCCGTGGCAGTAGGCGCAACGCTGGTCGTAGATCTTCGCGCCGCGTTCCATCACGCGGGCGTCGCGGCGCACGGACGGCGCGGCCGGTGTGGCCGGCGGCGGGTCCGCTTCCGGCAGCGCCTTCAGGTACAGCGCCATGGCGTGCAGGTCGGCCGGGTCCAGGAACTGGGTGCTGCGGAACACCACGTCGGCCATTGGGCCCATGACCGAGCCGCGCGGCGAGTGGCCGGTCTTCAGCAGCGCCACGATGTCGTGCGGGTCCCAGTCGGCGACGCCGGCTTCCCGCCGCGAGGTCAGCGAGGGCGCATACCAGTTCTCGACCGGGATCAGCCCGCCCGACAGGCCGAGTTTCTCTTCGGTGGCGCCGAGCACGTTGCGCGTGCCGTGGCAGGCGATGCAGTGGCCGAGGCCCTCGACCAGGTAGGCGCCGCGGTTCCATTCGGCCGGCTTGGCCGGCTCGGGGACGAAGGTGCCCGGCGCGAACGACAGCGCGCGCCAGACCGCCAACGCGGCCTGGGTGTCGTAGGGGAAGCGCAGCTTGTGCGCAAGGTTGGGCGCCGGTGCCGGCGGAATGCTCTGCAGGTAGGCGAAGATCGCGTCCGAATCCTCGCGCGTCACGCGCGTGAAGCTCGGGTACGGAAAGGCCGGGTAGAGCAGCCGCCCGTCCTTCGAGCGGCCGTTGTGCATGGCGCGCCAGAAGTGCGCCGGGCTCCAGCTGCCGATGCCGGCCTTCGGATCCGGCGTGAGATTGCCCGAGAACACGGTGCCGAAGGGCGTCTCGATGCCGACGCCACCCGCGTACGCGGCGCCGCCGCGCGTCGTGTGGCAGCCGGCGCAGTTGCCCGCCAGCGCCAGGTAGCGGCCGCGCTCGATCTGCGCCGCGGTCGGGGTGACGGGCGTTGCCGCGATGTCGGGCAGCGTGTCCTCGCCGCGCAGGTTGAGCGCCACGATGGCCACGGCGGCCAGCAGCACGAGGATGGCCAGGGAGGCCAGGAAATAGAAGAAGCGTCGCATGGCGGATCAGCGGTTCATTGCGCTGCAGGGCGTGGGCAGCGGGCCGGGCAGCGCGGCCAAGGGACGGGTGTCCGCGGGCACGGGCTGCAGCGCCAGCCAGCTGGTCACGGCGTTGATGTCGGCGGTGGTGAGTTTCTTGCCCACCTCGGCCATGCAGTCGGGCGCCCGCGCGTGGCGATCGTTGGTGAGCCAGGCACCGAGCTGGGAGGACAGATAGAGGCGCGGCAGGCCGACCAGCCCCGGAATGCCCGGCTGAACGCCCGTGAGCGCCTGGCCGTGGCATTGGGCGCAGGCCGGAATGCCGCGCGCCGCATCGCCCTGGAACACCAGCGTCTTGCCGCGCGCCAGCATCTCGGGCGTGGCATCGGTGGTGGCGCGAACCGGCGGATACGGCAGCTCGAGGCCGGCGAAATAGGCCGCGAGTTCGCTCAGGTAGGCGTCCGACAGGTGCTGCACCATGTGCGACATGTCGGAGTTGAAGCGGCGGCCGTCCCGGAAGCTCTGCAGCTGATTGAACAGATAGCCCTCGGGCTTGCCCGACAGGCGAGGGAAGTAGCCGCCGTCGATGCTGGCGCCCTCGCGCCCGTGGCAGGCGATGCAGGCGGCGGCGCGCTGCTCGATGGTGTCGGGGACGTGCATCGGCGCCGGGGCGGCCGGTGCTGCCAGGCTCCAGGCGGCGAGCAGCAGGGTCTGCAGGAGGCGGAGAGGTTTCATGCGTGGCGAAATTTTTTTAACCATCGACTGTCGGCGATCGGTGATGAAAAGAACAGGCGCAGTGTGACGCGAATCGATCGGATCAGTTGCGCGGCGACCGGCTAAAGTCGCCCCATGCGGTCCCGATTCCTCCAGACGCCCGGCTGGCTGCGGCTGCTGTTCGGCGCCGTGGTCGGCCTGGGCGTTGCCTTTGGCCTCGGGCTGCTGCCCGGGCCGCTCGACGGCGTGGCGCGCGGACTGCTTGGCTGGTGCAGCGGGGCCGCTGTCTACCTGTTGCCTGCCTGGTGGCTGGCCGAGACCTGCAATGCCGAGCGCACCCGTTCGCGCGCCCAGTCCCAGGACCAGCCGAATGCGCTGATCCTGGCCATCATGGTGAGCGTGATCGGCGTCAGCATGGTGGTGATCGCGATGTTGCTGCAGCGGGTGCCGCAGTTGTGCGGCGCGCAGCGCATCGGCCACGTCGCGCTCGGCCTCGTGGCGCTCACGGGCTCGTGGCTCATGATCCACACGATCTATGCCTTTCATTACGCGCACCGCTTCTACCAGGCGGAAATGGAGCCCAGGCCGCAGGGACCGGGGCTCAAGTTCCCGGGCAAGCTGGAGCCGGACTACTTCGACTTCCTCTATCACTCCTTCGTGGTCGGCATGACCTCGCAGGTGTCCGACGTGCAGGTCACCTCGCGCGAGATGCGGCGCATCACGCTGGTGCACGGCGTGCTGTCCTTCGCCTTCAACATGCTGGTGCTCGCGCTGTCCATCAATGTCGTGGCGTCCTCGATGCAGGGCAGTCCGGGTGGCGGCTCAGCCGGCAGCGGTGCCGCGGCGGCCCAGCTTGACCAGTCCTGTCGATAGCGCGACGCCGCAGACGATCACCACCGCGCAGATCAGCATCCACTGCGTGATCTGCTCGCCCAGGAACACCGCGCCGTAGAACAGCGCGAACACCGGCACCAGGAAGGTCACGGTGAGCGCGCGCGCCGGTCCGGCCCGCTCGATCAGCCGGAAGAACAGGATGTAGGCCAGGCCGGTGCAGGCGGTGCCCACCGCCACCAGCGCCAGCCAGGCCTTCAGGCTGGGCATCTGGGCGGGCCACAGCCAGGCGGCGGGCAGCGCCAGCGCCAGGGTGGCGCCGATCTGGCTGCCGGTCGCGGTCGCCATCGCCGGCACGCCGGCCAGGTGCTTGCGCGTCAGGTTGGCCGAGAAGGCATAGCAGATGCAGGCCGCCAGGCAGGCCCCGATGGCCCAGAGCGCGGCGCTCTCGTCCGCGCCCGAATGGAAGCCGGCGCTGCGCCCGGCCAGCATTGCCACGCCGGCGAAGCCGATCACCAGGCCGAGGATGCGCGAGCGGTCGGGCCGGTCCTTGAACCAGGCCCAGGCGACCAGGGCGCCGAACATCGGCACCGTGGCGTTGAGGACCGCCGCGAGGCCGCTGTTGATGGTCAGCAGGGCGAACGAGAAGAAAGCGAAGGGCAGGCCGGAATTCAGGATGCCGATGCCCAGCGCGGGCTTCCAGTGCTGCCTGAAGGCGGACCACTGGCCGCGCAGGAACAGCAGCGGCAGCAGGAACAGCATCGCGATCGCGACCCGCACCGCGGCGGTCGGGAGGGCGCCGAACTCGGCCGCGCCGATGCGCATGAAGAGGAACGAAGAGCCCCACAGCGCGCCGAGCAGCACCAGGTCGAACAGCCAGGCCCGGCTGGCGGAAGGGGCAGGCGAGGCCGTCGTGGATCGCTCGGGCGCGGCTGCGCTGCATTCGCCTTCGCTCACAGCGCGCCTTCCAGTTCCAGCAGCGCCGCCTTGCGATCGAGCCCGCCGGCATAGCCGGTCAGGGAGCCGTCGGCGCCGAGCACGCGGTGACAGGGCACGATCACGCTGATCGGGTTGCGCCCGACCGCCGCGCCCACCGCGCGCACCGCGGCCGGATTGCCGACGCCGGCGCTCAAGGCGCCGTAGCTGGTGGTCTGGCCGGCCGGGATGGCGAGCAGCGCCTGCCACACCGACTGCTGGAACGCGGTGCCGTGGGACAGGTCCAGCGGCAGGTCGAAGTGTTCGCGCCGGCCGGCGAAGTAGTCGCCCAGCTGTGCCGCGGCTTCGCGCAGCACCGGGTGCGCAGGGTCGGTCTGCCAGCCGCTCATGTCGGGCCAGTGGCGCTGGCGGTCGAACCAGGCGCCGGCCAGGCCCTGGTCGGTGGCGGCCAGCGTGATGCCGCCGAGCGGGCTGTCGATGTGGGTGCTGTAGAGCGTCGCGGTCTTGAACTTCATGGCATTCAGGCGATGGCGCCGGTGCGGGTTCGGGAATCGGCGGTCGCGTCGACCGTCGGGGAGGGAGCGGGACGCTGCCAGGCGCGCAGCACGGCATAGCCGCGCCAGGGGCGCCAGGCCAGCGAGGCCTCGGCCGCGGCGCGCGCCGAACCGACGCCGAGCGCTTTCTGCAGCGCCACGTCGCCGGCCGGGAAGGCGTCGGGCCAGCGCAGCGCGCGCATCGCGATGTACTGGGCGGTCCAGTCGCCGATGCCGGGCAGCGCCTGCAGCGCCGCGAGGGTGGCGGGGACGTCGGCGCCGGCGTGCAGCGTGAGCCGGCCTCCGAGCACCTCGTGCGCCACGGCCAGCAGCGCGGCCTGCCGCTGGCGCACGATGCCGAGCCGGCCCAGTGCATCGCTGCTGGCGCCGGCGATGGCCGCGGGCGTCGGGAACAGGCGGTCCAGCCCATCGATCGGCGTCGCGATCGGCTCGCCGAAGGCCTCGACCAGCCGCGAGCCCAGCGTGCGTGCCGCGGCCACCGTGATCTGCTGGCCCAGCACGRCGCGCACCGCGAGCTCGAAGCCGTCGACCGTGCCCGGCACGCRCAGCCCGTCGCCGTCGGGGAAGCTGGCATGCAGCGCGCTGTTGATCGCCATCGGCTCGGCGTCCAGGTCGAGCATTGCGCGCACGCGGCTGATCACGGTCGGCAGCACCGCGGCGAGCGAATCGCCCACGCGCAGCAGGAGCTGCTCGCGCGCGGGGTCGAAGCGCAGCTGCAGCCAACCCGCGAGGCTGCGGCCGCCCTGCGTCACGCGCAGTGTGCGCGCGAGCTGCGGCCTGCCGCCCGGGTCGGTCGACAGCTCGACGCCGCGCAGCGCCCGGCGAGCGAAGAATCCCAGCATCGCCTGGCTGTCGTAGGGCGGACGAAAGCCCAGCCGCACGTCGACCGATTCGCCCTCGCGGCCGCCGCTCGCGGCGCCGGCGCGGCGCAGGGCGCTCGGATTCAGGCCGTAGTGCGTGAGGAAGGCGGCGTTGAAGCGGCGCACACTCGCAAAGCCGCTGGCCAGCGCGACCTGCGTCATCGGCAGCCGGGTGTCGGCGATCAGCTGCTTGGCGGCCAGCAGGCGGCGCGTCTGCAGGTACTGCAGCGGCGAGACGCCGAACTGGCTTTCGAAGATGCGGCGCAGGTGGCGGTCGCTGACGCCGAGCCGCTCGGCGATACGGGCCGCGCCGGGCCCGTCATCGCTCCAGGCATCGGGCTCGTCGATCAGGCGCGCGGCCTGCAGCGCCAGGATGCGCGAGGCATCCTCGGTCGACCAGCTCGCGGCCCGCGGCGCCAGTTCGGGCCGGCAGCGCAGGCAGGGCCGGAAGCCCGCGGCCTCGGCCTGCGCCGCGTGGCGGAAAAAGCAGCAGTTCTCGCGCCGCGGCAGCTTGACGCGGCAGACCGGACGGCAGTAGATGCCGGTGGAGGTCACGCCGGTGAAGAAGGAGCCGTCGAAGCGTGCGTCGTGGGCCTTCAGGGCCAGGTAGCAGGCGTCGCTTTCGAGTCCGGCGGTGAAGGCGGGGGCGGCTGGCATGCAACGATGATACGGCCGCACCTGTGCAAGAGTAGCCATTTCCGGACATCTGGCTCCCTGAGGGCATGCCTACAATGTTCTACGTTTTTGGAACTTTCAGGGGATAGCTTTCATGCAGCTCAGCGCATCGATCTTCAAGGCCTACGACATTCGCGGCGTGGTGCCCGCCACGCTCGACGCGAAAGTCGCCGAAGCGCTCGGCAGGGCCTTCGGCAGCGCCGCGCGCGCGGCGGGCGAGAAGGCGGTGGCCGTCGGCCGCGACGGCCGGCTGTCGGGGCCGGCACTGGTCGAGGCGCTGATCGAAGGCCTGGTTGCCACCGGCATCGAGGTGATCGACGTCGGCGCGGTCACCACGCCGATGCTGTATTTCGCGGCGCACACGCTGTGCCGCAGCGGCATCCAGGTCACCGGCAGCCACAACCCGAAAGACTACAACGGCTTCAAGATGGTGCTGGCCGGCCGCGCGATCTACGGCGACGAGATCCAGGACCTGCGCCGGGTCATGGAAGCCGGCAGCGCGAAACTCGCGCCCGGCGGCAGCGTGCGCAAGGTCGATGTGACCGAGGCCTACACGCAGCGCATCGTCGGCGACATCAAGCTGGCGCGGCCGCTGAAGATCGTGGTCGATTCCGGCAACGGCATCGCGGGCGCCTCGGCCCCCGCCATCCTGCGCGCCATCGGCTGCGAAGTGACCGAGCTGTTCAGCGAGGTCGACGGCGAATTCCCCAACCACCATCCCGATCCGAGCAAGCCCGAGAACCTGAAGGACCTGATCGCCGCGCTGCAGTCGGGCGATGCCGAACTGGGCCTGGCCTTCGACGGCGACGGCGACCGCCTGGGCATCGTCACGAAGGACGGCAGCAACATCTATCCCGACCGCCAGATGATGCTGTTCGCGCAGGACGTGCTGTCGCGGGTGCCGGGCGGCACCATCGTGTACGACGTCAAGTGCTCGCAGCGCCTGGGCCCGGCGATCGAGGCCGCGGGCGGCAAGCCGCTGATCTACAAGACCGGGCATTCGCTGATCAAGGCCAAGATGAAGGAGATCGACTCGCCGCTGGGCGGCGAGATGAGCGGCCACATCTTCTTCAAGGAGCGCTGGTTCGGCTTCGACGACGGCACCTATGCCGGCTGCCGCCTGCTCGAGATCCTCAGCAAGAGCCCGAATGCGAGCGATGTGCTCAATGCCTTGCCGACCAGCTTCTCGACGCCCGAACTCAACGTCGCCTGCGCCGAGGGCGAGCCCCACGCCGTGGTCGCCCAACTGGTCGAGAGCGCGAAGTTCGCGCCGCCGGCGCGGGTCTCGACCATCGACGGCGTGCGGGTCGACTGGCCCGACGGCTTCGGCCTGGTTCGCGCATCGAACACCACGCCGGTGCTGGTGCTGCGCTTCGAAGGCCAGACCGAGGCCGCGCTGCATCGCATCGAGGGCGAGATGCTGGCGCTGCTGCGCAGCGCCAAGCCCGATGCGAAACTCGCGGCGGCCGCGCACTGAGATGACGCTCACCCCCGAAGCGCCTTGCGGCGCCGCCCCCTCAAGGGGGCAACACCAGCGGCCCGGCAAAGCCGGTTCCGCGGTGTTCCTGGCCTTTGGCTGCGCCGGTTTCATGCGTCGTGGGTCATGCGATCACCTGATGACGAACTGACATCGATACGGACAACGTGCGTTCCCTGCTCTTGCGCCTCTACGGCGCCTTCACCACCCTGGCCCAGCCGCTGGTACGGCGCAAGCTGCGCCGCCGCGCCGTGGCCGAACCGGGCTATGCCCATGCGGTCGAGGAGCGCTTCGGCCACTACGACGAGGCGGCGGTCGGCACCGGCTGGTGCTGGATCCATGCGGTCTCGCTCGGCGAGGCGCGCGCCGCCGGCATCCTGATCACCGAGCTGCGCCGGCAATACCCGGGCATTCCGATCCTGCTCACCAACGGCACGGCGACCGGCCGCGAGGAGGGCGCCAAGCTGCTGGAGCCCGGCGACCTGCAGGTCTGGCAGCCGTGGGACGCGCCGGGTGCGGTGGCGCGCTTCCTCGATCGCTTTCGCCCGCGCATCGGCGTGCTGATGGAAACCGAGGTCTGGCCCGAGATGACCGCCGCCTGTACCGAGCGCGGCATTCCGCTGGTGCTGGCCAACGCGCGCCTGAAC
Organism: Variovorax sp. P1_H12_2; assembly: GCF_056405335.1. Lineage (NCBI taxonomy): Bacteria > Pseudomonadati > Pseudomonadota > Betaproteobacteria > Burkholderiales > Comamonadaceae > Variovorax > Variovorax sp. P1_H12_2. Next base: position 13,058 of record NZ_JBFUCI010000013.1, on the reverse strand, counting down.
GAGAAGTCGCTGGCCGGGGCCGAGCGGCTCGCCTGGCTGGCGCGGCCCGCCTACTCGGCGCTGGCGGCCGTGTGGGCCCAGACCGAAGCCGATTCGCATCGCCTGGTGTCGCTGGGTGCCAAGGTCTCGGGCGTGTTCGGCAACCTCAAGTTCGATGCCACGCCGGATCTGCGGCAGCTCAACGCGGCGGCCAAGCTGCGCACGCAGCTGCCGCGGCCGATCGTGGTCTTCGCGAGCTCGCGCGACGGCGAGGAGCGGCAATTGCTCGAGGTGCTCAAGCGCTTCGGCGCCCTGGCGCCGGTGCCGCCCGAACAGGAGGCGATCCAGTCGATCGCGCGGCGCGTGCACGATGTGCAGTGGATGATCGTGCCGCGGCATCCGCAGCGCTTCGACGAGGTCGCGGCGCTGGTCGAATCGCACGGCTTCGCGGTCGCGCGCCGCAGTGCCGCGGGGGCGCCGACCGAAGCCGAGATCTGGCTCGGCGATTCGCTGGGCGAGATGGCGCTCTACTACGGCCTGGCCGATGTCGCGCTGCTGGGCGGCAGCTTCGAGCCGCTGGGCGGGCAGAACCTGATCGAGGCCGCCGCCTGCGGCTGCCCGGTGATCATGGGACCGTCCACCTTCAATTTCGCCGAAGCCGCCGAACTCTCGCTCGCGGCCGGCGCCTCGCAGCGCGTTGCCGACATGGAACACGCGGTGACGGCGGCGCTCAAGYTGACCGAGAACCCCGAGCGCCGCGAGGCGATGGCGCAAGCCGCGCTGGCCTTCGCCAACGCGAACCGAGGTGCGGCCGAGCGCACCGCGACCGCGCTGCTGGCGATCGCGGAGGCCGCCTCGCCGGTCGGCGAGGAGCGGGCGGAGCCGCGGCTGGAGTAGGGCTGAATCACCGCGGGACTGTGGGGCATCGGGGCGGGCTCACGCCGACGGTGTGCGATGGGTCCGGCGCGGACTTGGCACCGGCGCGCCCGGATCAACGGGCAAGATTTGCGGACGCGTGGCCCGACTTGCTTCACGTCGCGCTTCGATCATGGAGGCTCCTTCAACGACTTTGAAAGAGGCCATCATGGAAACCGTCACCTCCGCGAACCAGTACTCGAAGGTCATCGCGAATTCCAAACGCATCCGCTGGGACATCGACAACGACGTCATCCGTGGCCGGCGATTCGATTTCGAGAAGACGTTCCTGCCGGCCGGCCTGTCGCTGGTGAACGAGCTGGATTTCATGACGCCCGATGCCCAGCGTCTGCTGAGCCAGGTGCAGGGTCGAAGCTACGCCTACATCTTCGGCCTGGTGGAGCGCTTCATCGGCGCCAAGGTGCTCGAGATCAGCCGGCAGCACGCGCTCGGCGACCAAATGGCCCTCGAGGCCCTGGTCCGCATGGCCGACGAGGAACTGAAGCACCAGGAGTTGTTCCGGCGCATGGAAACGATGATGGCCGCCGACATGCCGGCGGGATACGTGGCAACGGCCGATCCCAATGCCGTCGCGACAGCCGTGCTGAGCAAGAGCAGCTGGTCGGTCCTTGCGCTGACTCTGGACATCGAGCTCTTCACGCTGGCTCACTATCGCGCCAGCATCGAACCGCGGGACGACCTGTGCGAACTGTGGAAAGACGTCTTCCTGGCCCACTGGAAAGAGGAGTCGCAGCACGCCGTGCTGGACGAACTCGAGTTCCTTCGCGAGGACGCGCGCCTGAACGCCGCCGAACGCGACGCGGCCGTCGGCGACCTGATCGACCTGGTCGTGGCGGTCGACGGCATTCTCCAGGCTCAGGCGCGCGCCGATGCGACCTACTTCGAGTCGATGGCGGGCAAGCACTACGCCGATGCGCAACGAACCGCCATCGGCGAGGGGATCCTGAAGGCGTATCGCTGGCAGTACATCGTGTCGGGCGTGACGGCGCCGCGCTTCCAGAAGGTGCTCTTCAGCGTTCTCGATGACCGGCAGGTTGCCAGGGTGACGGATGCGCTCGGGCCGCTGCTCTACGCGATGCCCACGCCATCGTCCGCGGCGCTTCCCCAGTAGGGCGTCGCCATGCCCATCAGGGTCCACAACAGGAGACCGAGATGCTGCCGGAATTGATGCTGATGGGCTTCGCCGCCTGGACCCTGATCCTCCTGCTCACGACCGTGGGCGCCTACCGGTTGAGCCGGGTCTTCCGCGGTCGGGCGGGAATGGGCGATTTCCGGGCCGATCATGTCGAGGGGCAGGACTGGTACGTGCGCGCCATGCGCGCGCATGCGAACTGCGTCGAGAACCTGCCGGTGTTCGCGGTACTGGTCTTTGCGTTGCGCGCCTTCGGCATCGCCGATCCCGCGGTGGATGCGCTGTGCGTGGTCATCCTGGCGGCGCGGATCCCCCAGTCGCTGGTCCACGTCTGCTTGGCCCAGACGGATCGGGTGGTGTCGGTGCGCTTCACGTTGTTCTTCGTTCAGTTCCTCAGCTTCGGTGCGCTGATCGCATGGATCGCTTTCGGTCGTTGAGTTCAGACGGACCCTTGAGGTTGTGCTCGCGGCGCCAGGATGCCGGGGACATGCCGAATTCGCGCCTGAAGGCGCGGCTGAAGGCGGTATCGGTTTCATAGCCGACTTCCAGCGCGATGTGCATCATGCTCAAGGCGCTGCGTCGCAGCAGGTTCGACGCGAGCGCCATGCGCCACTTGCCGAGATATTGGATGGGGGGTTGTCCGACGAAGTGAGTGAATTTCTCGGCGAGAACCGACCGTGATGTTCCGGCCTCGCGTGCAAGGCTCTCGAGCGTCCACTGACTCGCCGGCTTCTCGTGCATGAGGGCGAGGCACTTGCCGACGGTGCGATCGCGCAAGCCCGCGAGCCAACCGGTCTGGCCCTCGGGCATCTGGGAAATGTATCGGCGCAATGTCTCGACCACCAGCACCTCGGACAATTTGGCCAGCACGCCTTCGCCACCGGGTTGCGTGGAAGCGGCCTCCGCCACCGCGTAGACAAAGGAACGCTCCACCCAGTCGGTCTTTTCGTCGTTCCTGAGCCTGACCGTCAACACCCTGGGCAGCGCCGCCAGGACCGGTCGGCAAAGGATCGGATCGCATGACAGATAGCCGCAGATGAAGCGGGTCGGCTCGCCGCCGCCGCCCAGCTGCAGTTCGTCGGGCCGCTCGCGCAACAGCGCACGCACGTCGAGCAGCGGCCCGGGCCCGGCCCGCCCTGACGAGGCCATCGTGTGGGCATCGCCATGCGGAAACAGGATGATGTCGCCGGCTTGCAGGTCCAGCGGCGGCATGCCGTCGAGCTTCACGGTGCACGAACCGTCCACGAAGAAATGGTAGAACAGCAGGCGCTCGGATCCCGCATTGATCTGCTTGGCCACCGCGTCCGCTTCCGGCGAAGCAAAACACCAGGGTGCGGTGAATCTGGCGTTGAAGAAGATCGCGCTGTTGAACTGCAGGATCTTCAAGACCTCGGACAAGGCATCCATATCGAATTCGCCTCCGCGGGAGCGTCGTCATTTGACCACCTTTCACCCGTATCGGGTGTCAAGGGGCGGTGAATCAGAAAGCGCGAACGACTCCAGTGGCGCGTCCGTCGGTGGCCTCGGCACGCGCGCCGAACCCCGAACGCCCCTTTCGAGTTTCAGCCGCGTCTCTTGGATCGCGCAAGGCACACCGCAATCGGGTGGAAATCAGCGCCTGAGCGATTCCGGCCGATGGGGCGGCGGCAGCAGGTAGCCGTCGCGGTAGAGGCCCTGGACCAGGCCGCTGACCCGGTCGTTGGAACGGGCCGTCACGAACTCCCGCTCGGAGGTCTGGTAGACCACGATGGTGCCGGGAAAGCGCTTGCTCAGCGTGCGGGCGACGCCGGTCGCCTGGCTGGAGGTCGGGTAGGTGTTCATGAGAACCTTATCGGCATCCCGCCTGAATGCTGAAGGGCGCGGCAGGCCCTTCGCCTCAAGGCTGCCGGTCCGCGGTCTTGAAGAACGCGTTGAGTTCGTTGCCGGATGCGGCGTCGGCGAAGCCGTCGAAGCGCCCCTGCTCGGCGATGCCGCGCGCGGCCCGAATGAACCCGCCCCAGGCCGAGCGCGCCATGGCGCCGCCGACGCTGACCCTGCGCACGCCGAGCGCCTCGATGTCCTGCAGCGTGAAGTCGCTGGCCGCTCCGACCAGCAGGTTGACCGGCTTCGGCGCCACCGCGGCCACCACGGCGGCGATCTGTTCGCGCGTGCGAATGCCCGGCGCGTAGAGGCAATCGGCGCCGGCTTCCGCATAGGCCTTCAGGCGGGCGATGGCGTCGTCCAGGTCGGGGCGTCCGGCGAAGAAGTTCTCCGCCCGCCCCACCAGCAGGACATCGCCGCCGGCCTCGTCGATGGCCGCGCGCGCGGCGCGCATGCGCGCGACCGCGACGTCGATGTCATGCAGCGGATGGGCGGGGTCGCCGGTCGAGTCCTCGATCGACAGCCCCGCCACGCCGGTGGCCGCCGCCATCCGGACGCTCTCTGCAACGCCTTGCGGATCGGCGCCGAAACCGCTCTCGAAGTCGGCGTTCACGGGCAGGTCGGTCGCCGCCACGATGTCCCGCAGATGGGCCAGCACCGCGTCGCGCGAGAGGGCGCCGTCGGGCCGGCCCTGCGACCAGGCACAACCCGAACTGGTGGTCGCCAGCGCCTTGAATCCCAGGCCTTCGAGATAGCGCGCGCTGCCCACGTCCCAGGGATTGGGCAGCACGAAGAAGCCCTTGGCGTGGAGGGCGCGAAAGTCGGTGCGTTTGTCGGCAATGGTGCGTGTCATGGAAGCCTCCTGGCGCCGCATTCTGCACCCTACCGCCGGGTAGGAGCGCGAGTCTCCAAGGCGACGCGGACCCCGGAGAAACCTTAGTCGGCGTCATCGGACTCCCTTCCACAATGGCCCGGCGCGTTCGATGCCGYCGCGGCTGCATCGCCTGGGTCACACCGAGGAATCATGTGGAAATGTTCTTTCAGCAACTCCTGAACGGCCTCACCGTCGGGGGCGTCTACAGCCTGGTGGCGCTGGGCCTGACGCTGGTCTACGGCATCCTGCACGTGCCGAACTTCGCCCATGGCGCGTTCTACATGTCGGGCGCCTTCGCAGGCTACTACCTGATGGCCAAGCTGGGCCTCAACTACTGGCTGGCGATGGCCGGCGCGGCGGCCATCGTGGCGGCGATCTCGATGCTGACGCAGCGGCTGGTGTTCCACCCGCTGCGCAACGCGCCGGAACTGCACGACATGATCGCGGCCATCGGCGTGCTGCTGTTCCTCGAGGCCGGTGCGCAGGCCCTGTTCGGGGCCGACTTCCACCGCATGCCCACGCCCTACGGGCAGGTCGTCGAGGTCTTCGGCCTCACGGCGCCCCTGCAGCGGCTGCTGATCATCGCCGGCGCCTTCGGCCTCATGGTGCTGCTGCACCTGTTCCTGAACCACACGGTGATCGGCTCGACCATCATCGCGATGGCGCAGAACCGCGACGGCGCCGCGCTCGTCGGCATCGACGCCACGCGCGTGACGCTGCTGGTGTTCGCGATCTCGGGTGCGCTGGCCGCGGTCGCCGCGGTGCTCTATGCGCCGATCAACCTGGTGTACCCGGCGATGGGCAACCTGGTGATCACCAAGGCCTTCGTGATCATCATCCTGGGCGGCATGGGCAGCTTCCCGGGGGCCATCGTCGGCGGGTTGATCATCGGCATGGCCGAGAGCTTCGGCGGCTTCTACTTCTCGACCGACTACAAGGACATCATCGCCTTCGTGCTGCTGGTGGTGATCCTGTCGTTCCGCCCGCAGGGCCTGTTCACCGCGAAAGGAGCGCGCTGATGAACTGGCTCCAAGGAAAGACCGGCTGGGCCCTGCTGGCCGCGGCGGCGCTCGTGTTCCCGCTGTTCGCGCAGAACAACTACCTGATCTCGGTGGCGACGCAGGCCTTCATCATGGCAATCGCCGCGCTGGGGCTGAACCTCATCACCGGCTACACCGGGCAGTTCAATCTGGCGCACGGCGCCTTCATGGCGGTCGGCGCCTACACGGTGGGCATCCTGACGGTCGACCACCAGGTGCCGTTCTGGATCGCCTTCATGGCGGCCGGCCTGGTGACCGCGGTGCTGGGCTTCTTCATCGGCCTGCTGTCGCTGCGGCTCAAGGGCCATTACTTCTCGATCTTCACGCTGTGCGTGAGCTACATCATGTTCCTGCTGATCGAGAAGTGGGAGAGCCTGACCCACGGGCCGGTCGGCATCATGGGCATCCCGGCGCCGACCGGCATCGGGCCGCTGCAGTTCGGCACGCCGCTGTCGCAGTACTACCTGGTGCTGGCCTTCCTGGCGCTCGGGCTCTGGATCATGGCGCGCATCGTGCGCTCGCTGCTGGGCCGCAGCTTCATGGCGGTGCGCAACAGCGACGACCTGGCCGAGGCGCTGGGCATCGACCTGATGCGCACCAAGACGCTGTCCTTCGTGCTGTCGGTGGTCTATGCCGGCTTCGCCGGCGCGCTGTACGCGGGCCAGGTGCGCTTCCTCGGCCCCGACCTGGCGAGCGAAGCCGTGACCTTCGACCTCGTCATGTTCGTGCTGGTCGGCGGCATCGGCACGCTGCTCGGGCCGCTGCTCGGCACCTTCCTGGTCACCTGGCTCACGCAGAGCCTTCAGTTCCTGCAGGACTACCGCATGGTGGTGTTCGGCCCGGTGCTGATCGCCCTGATCATCTTCCTGCCGGACGGCATCGTCGGCACCTGGCTCAAGCGCCGGGCCCAGCGCGCGGATGCGGCGAAGGCGGCCCAGGCGGACCGCACGGGCGCGGTCGCCCAGGAGGCGCAGACCCATGCTTGAAATCGAATCGCTGACCAAGCAGTTCTTCGGGCTCACCGCGGTCGACAACGTGTCGACCCGCTTCGAACGGGGCCAGGTGAGCGCCATCATCGGACCCAACGGCGCCGGCAAGACCACCTTCTTCAACCTGGTGGCGGGCACGCACAAGCCGAGCTCGGGGCGCATCCGCTTCAACGGCCAGGACGTGACCGGCATGCGGCCCGATCACGTGGCGCGGCTGGGCATCGCGCGCACCTTCCAGACCACCCACCTGTTCGACCACGCCACCGTGCTCGACAACCTGATCGTCGGCCACCGCCTGCGCACGAAGTCGGGCCTGTGGGACGTGCTCGCCAACACGCGCCGGCTGCAGCAGGAAGAGCGCCTGTGCCGCGACAGGGCGCAGGAGGCGCTCGATTTCGTCGGCCTGTCGCATGTCGCCCACCGCATCGCGGCCGACATCACGCAGGAGGAGCGCAAGCGCGTCGCCTTCGCGCTGGCGCTGGCCACCGACCCGGAGTTGCTGCTGCTCGACGAGCCGGCCGGCGGCGTGAACCCCGAGGAGACCGTGGGCCTCGCGGTCCTGATCCGCAAGCTGGTGGACCACGGCAAGACGGTCTGCCTGATCGAGCACAAGATGGACATGATCATGCGACTGGCCGACAAGATCGTCGTGCTCAACAACGGCGCCAAGATCGCCGAAGGCACGCCGGAGCAGATCCGGCGCGACCCGCAGGTGATCGAAGCCTACCTGGGAGCCGACCATGTTGCGGTTTGACGGCGTCGACCTGCACTACGGCAGCTTCCGCGCGCTCTCCGGCGTGACGCTGCACGCGGCACCGGGCGAGCTGGTGGTGCTGCTGGGCGCCAACGGCGCCGGCAAGACCTCGATCTTCATGGCCGCCAGCGGCATCCACAAGCCGAGCGCCGGCAGCATCCGCTTCGGCGAGCGCGAGCTGGTCGGCCAGCGGCCGGCGCAGATCGTCGCCTCGGGGCTGGTGCATTGTCCCGAGGGCCGCAAGCTGTTCCCGATGATGTCGGTGAAGAAGAACCTCGTGCTCGGCGCCTACGTGCACCGGCGCGACACGGCCGGCATCCAGCGCTCGCTCGACGAGGTGTTCGAGCTCTTCCCGGTCCTCGCGCAGAAGCAGGACCATCCGGCCGGCTCGCTCTCGGGCGGCCAGCAGCAGATGGTGGCGATCGGCCGCGCCTTGCTCGGCCGGCCGAAGCTGCTGCTGCTCGACGAGCCCTCGCTGGGCCTCGCGCCGCTGATCGTCAAGCAGGTGTTCGAGGTCATCCAGCGCATCAACCAGGCCGGCACCACGGTGCTGCTGGCCGAGCAGAACGCGTACTCGGCGCTGGCCATCGCGCACCGCGCCTACGTGATCGAGCGCGGCCACATCGCGCTCGAAGGCGACCGCGACTCGCTGCTGCACAACGAGGCGGTGCGCGCCGCTTATATCGGAGCCTGAGACCTTGCTCTGTCCTCAACCGATCAGAACCCATCCCTTCATTGCATCGTTCAACCACCTGGAGACACCCGTATGAAAAGAAACGCCTTGCCCCTCGTCGCCGCGCTCGCGGCTGCCTTCGGCGCCGGCGCCGCATTCGCGCAGGACACCGTCAAGATCGGCTTCACCGGCCCCTTGAGCGGCGGCGCCGCGCTGTACGGCAAGAACGTGGTCAACGGCATGGAGATGGCCATCAAGGAGATCAACGCCGCGGGCCTCGAGGTCGCCGGCAAGAAGGTCAAGCTCGAGCTGGTGGCGCTGGACGACAAGTACGCGCCGGCCGAGGCCGCGATCAACGCCCGGCGCCTGGTGCAGCAGTACCAGAGCCCGGCGGTGTTCGTGCCGCACTCGGGCGGCATCTACGCGATGCAGGCCTTCAACGAGCAGGAGAAGTTCATCGTGATGGCGTACTCGAGCACGCCGAAGATCACCGAGACCGGCAACAAGCTCACGATCCGCATCCCGCCGACCTTCAACTCCTACATCGAGCCCTTCACGAGCTACGAGATGAAGAAGTTCGGCAAGAAGGTCGGCATGCTGCCGGGCGACCACGAGTACGCCAAGAACTGGACCCAGCTCTTCGGCCCGGCCTGGGAAAAGGCCGGCGGCACGATCGCCTCCAACAACCCGATGTCCTACAACCGCTCGGCCGACTTCTACAGCGGCGTGAGCCGCGTGCTGGCCGAGAAGCCCGACGTGCTGTTCGTCGGCGGCCCGTCGGAGCCGACCGCGCTGGTGGTCAAGCAGGCGCGCGAACTGGGCTTCAAGGGCGGCTTCCTGATCATGGACCAGGCCAAGCTGGACGAGATGGCGAAGGTCACCGGTGGCCTGGCGCCGCTCGAGGGTTCGATCGGCGTATTGCCGGTCTCGTATGACGAACGGGTCGGCCCGAAGACATTCGCCGCGGCCTACCGCAAGGCCTATGGCGCCGACAAGGACCCGACCACCGAGTCTTCCTACAACTACACGCTGACGCACGCGCTGGCCAGCGCCATGAAGCTCGCCGGCACCACCACCGATGCGGCCGCGATCCGCGCCAAGATCGGCGAGGCGCTCACCAAGATGGCGAAGGAAACCAACGCCGGCGAGTTCAAGGGCGTCGATGCCGTCGGCGGCACCATCGTCGACCCGCTGGTCGCCACCGTCGAAGGCGGCAAGATCAAGCCGGTGAACCTGAGCGAGCTGGCCAAGTAGCGGCCTGCCGCCCGCGGTCTCAGGGTTCGACGACGTTGAACATCGGTTCGAACTCGTCGAGCATGCCGAGCAGCGCGTAGACCCGCGACGCCTCGCCCTCCACCGCGATCTGGCCGGCCTCGATGCCGCTCGCGATCGCGGCCGCGATGCCGGACTCATCGGCGAGCAGGCCGGCGAGCCGGTCGCGGCTCACCGCGATGGAGGCGTCGGCGGCGGCGCCGGGCTCGCAGCGCCGGTAGGTCAGGGCGGCGTTGGCCAGCGTCAGCATCCAGGACTCGCCGGCGTCGACGATGTGCCAGGCGAGGCCCAGGTGGTGGCCGCTCGCGCGTTCGGCGACCAGCCGGATCGCCAGGCAGTCGAGGAACATCTCCATCGGCACCGCCTTCAGCAGGTCGTAGCTCAGGCTGCGGCGCTTCGCCGCCGGCACGCCCAGGCGCAGCTCGCGCGCCGCCAGCAGGTAGGCGTTGCGCCAGGTCGCCGATTCGCTGGCGAAGCCCAGCGCCTCGAGCGACGCCGCACAGAGCGCGCGCGCGGCCTGGTTGCCGGGCTCGGCGAACACCAGATGGCTCGTGACCTCGGCGACCCAGCGGTGCTCGCCGCGCTGGAAGTCGGCCTGCGCGCGTTCGAGCAGCGCGGCAGCACCGCCCATGTAGGCCACGTAGCGCGTGCCGGCCTCGACCGGCGGCAGCGCATGCAGCCGCGACGGGTTGCCGTCGTACCAGCCCAGGTAGTGCTGCACCACGGCCTTGACGTTGTGCACCAGCGTGCCGTAGTAGCCCTGCGCATGCTCGACGTCGACCAGCTCGGGCGGCAGCCGCAGCGCTTCCGCGATCTCGATCGCGGTCTGCCCCTTGTTCATGAGCCGCACGGTCTGGTCGTGCACGTATTTGTAGAGGTCGCGTTGCTGGGCGATGAAGCGCGTCAGCGTGTCGTTGCCCCAGGTGGGCCAGTTGTGCTGCGCGAAGACCACGTCCGAATGCGGCGCGAACTCGTGCAGCGCCTCGTCGAGGTAGCGCGACCACAGGCGCGCATCGCGCACCTGGGCGCCGCGCAGCGGACACAGGTTGTGCATGGTGTGCTGGCCCAGCTCGGCGAGGTTCAGCGCCCGCAGCTGCGGAAAGAAGAAGAACATCTCCGATGGCGCCTCGCTCTCGGGGGCCAGCGCGAAGACGATCTCGACGCCGTCGACCACGTGGCGTTCGCGCTCCTTCTCGATCGTGCGGGTGGGCGGGATCAGGGTCACGGTGCCGTGCGGCAGGCTCTTGCCGAGGCCGCAGTCGACCTGGCCGCAGACGCCACGCTGCAGCGTGTGGCCGAACTGGAACTGCGAGCGCCGCGACATCGCATTGCCGGCGATCATGTTCTCGGCCACGGTGTGCCAGAGGAAGCCGGCCGGCGCGATGATCGGCACGCCCAGGCGAATCGCCTCCTGCTCGTCGATGACGCCGCGCACGCCTCCGAAATGGTCGACATGGCTGTGGCTGTAGATCACGGCCGTGACGGGCCGGTCGCCGCGCTGCTCGCGGTACAGCCTGAGCGCCGCCGCCGCGGTCTCGGCGCAGGTCAGCGGGTCGATGAGGATGACGCCGCGCTCGCCCTCGACGATCGTCATGTTGGCGAGGTCGAAGCCGCGCACCTGGTAGATGCGCTCGCACACTTCGAACAGGCCGTGCGTCATGTTGCGGCGGGCCTGCTGCCAGAGACCGGGGTGTACCGTCGGCGCCGGTTCTTCGGCTTCGAGGAACTCGTAGCCGGCCAGGGTCCAGACGACGCGCCCGGCGGCGTCGCGGATCTCGGCGTTCGGCCAGGTCGCGACGAAGCCGCGGGTGGTGGGGTCTTCGAGCTCGACGTCGTCGAGGAAAGCGTTGGTCGTCTGCATCGTTGTCTCAAGGTCCAAGTGAAGGGCTCCGCAATGCGGGGAATACCGCGGAACCGGCTTTGCCGGGCCGCTGGTATTGCCCCCTGGAAGGGGGTGGGCGGCTACACGAAGTGAGCCAACCTGAGGGTCAGTCCAATCTGGCGCCCGAGACTTTGACAAGCCGCTCCCACACCGGCCAGGCGGCGTCGTAGCTCTGGTGGAACTGCTCCGGCGTGCTGCCCATCGGCGCCATGCCCAGCATCTCGAAGCGCTTGACCAGCTCGGGCGAGGCCAGCGCCTGCTGCGCGGCCTGCTGCAGCCGCGCGACCACCGGCTTCGGCGTGCCCTGCGGCACGGCCAGCGCGAGCCAGCCCGACATCCGGTACTCGGCATCGGCGAAGCCCGCCTCGGCGAAGGTCGGCAGGTTCGGCATCTGGAGCATGCGCTGCTCGCCGGTGATCGCGAGCGCGCGCAGCTTGCCGCCGTCGAGGTAGGGCTTGGCCGAGACGATGCTCGCGAAGGTGAAGCTGAGCTGGCCGCCGACCAGGTCCTGCAGCATCGGCGCCTCGCCCTTGTAGGCGATGTGCGTGATGCCGGCCTTCCAGGACTGCGCCATGTGCGCGCAGGCCAGGTGCGGGTACGAGCCCGCACCCCACGAGCCGCAGTTGCCGCCGGCGGCCGAGCCGCGCATCTCGCGCTGCAGGTCGGCGACGTTCTGGATCCGCGACGCCGCCGGCACCAGCAGCATCAGCGGCGCGGTGGCGATCTGCGTCACCAGGGCCAGTTCCTTGTGCGGGTCGTAGGGCAGCTTCTCGTAGAGGAACTGGTTGGTCAGGAGCGACTGCGTGAGCCCGACCAGCACCGTGTAGCCGTCCGGCGCCGCCTTGGCCACCGCCGTGGTGCCGAGGATGCCGCCGGCGCCGGGCTTGTTGTCGATGATCACCGGCTGGCCGAGCTGCCGCGTCATCTGCTCGGCCAGCGAGCGCGCGACCACGTCCGTGCCGCCGCCGGCCGCATAGGGCACGACCATCGTCACGGCCTTGCGCGGATAGTCCGGCGACTGGGCCTGCGCCTGCCAGCCGAGGCCCGCCAGCAGGAGGCCGGCCAGCCGCCACTTGATTGCCGTCTTCATCGCGTCTCCTTCATTGCTTGAATGGCGCCTATTCTGGGCAATGGAGAATCTGATAGCCAATGCAAAATAGGGCTTTCAATTTGTACTGGAGCRCAAAATGCAGCTGCGCCAGCTTCAGCACCTGATCGCGCTCGCCGAGCAGGGCAGCTTCGGCCGCGCCGCCGAGGCGGTGCACCTGTCGCAGCCGGCGCTGTCGCGCAGCATCGACAAGCTCGAGGAAGACCTGCAGGCGCGGTTGGTCGACMGTGCCTACGGCCAGGTGCGCTTCACCGCCGCGGGCGAGCTGGTGCTGGCACGCGCCAGGGAGCTCATGGCCGATGCCGCGCAGGTGCGGCGCGACGTCCTGCTGCTGCAGGGCCWGTCGACCGGCAGCCTGCAGGTGGGGCTCGGCCCCTTCGCCGCCGGCATGCTGGGCCGGCCGGCCCTGTCGCTGATGACGCAGCGCTATCCGCAGCTCGTGGTGCGCATCGAGGTGGCCGATCCCAATTCACTGTGCGATCGGCTGCACCGGCGCCAGCTCGACCTGTTCGTCGCCGATACGCGCGACCTGAAGAAGCAGCCGGGGCTGCAGATGAAG
>NZ_JBFUCI010000012.1:0-36975 GCF_056405335.1 Variovorax sp. P1_H12_2 | reverse complement strand
ATGATGAACAGCATCATGCCCATGGCGAGCGCGGCGACGGTCAGGGTGACCCAGGTCGGGAAGCTGCCGATGACCGGCAGCGCCAGACCGATGAAAGCCAGAATCAGCAGGCCGGGCACCAGGTCGCGCCGGCGGCCGGGCAGTGCCTCGAGCGCCTGCGCCGCATCGGCGGCCGGCGCGGCGGGGGATGAGGGATGGGCGGCGGCGTTCAATGCACGGCTCCTGCATGCAGGCCGAGCAGGCGTGCCTGCAGGCCTTCGTCCTCGGACAGTTGCTCCATCGACCCGCTGTGCACCATGCGGCCGTCGTCCATCACCGCCACGTGATCGCCCAGCGAACGCACGAAGTTGAAGTTCTGCTCGACCAGCAGGATCGTCGTGTCGCGCGCCTTGAGTTGCTCGAAGGCCTCGGCCAGGTTGTCGACGATCGCGGGCGCGAGGCCCTTGGTCGGCTCGTCGATCAGCAGCAGCTTGCGCGGCTCGATGATCGCGCGGGCGATCGCGACCATCTGCTTCTGGCCGCCCGAGAGCGTGCCGCCCGGGCGCAGCCAGAAGCGCTTGAGCGCAGGAAACAGGTCGAAGATCCATTCGAGCCGCTCGTCGTCGAAGGCACCGCCGATGGCCGCCAGGCGCAGGTTCTCCTGCACCGTGAGGCCGGAGAAAATGCCCATGTCTTCGGGCACGAAGGCGATGCCGCTGCGCGAGATCGCGGGGGTCTCGGTCGCCGTGATGTCCTGCCCATCGAACACGATGCGGCCGGCGCTCGCATGCCACAGGCCCATGATGGTGCGCAGCGTGGTGCTCTTGCCGGCGCCGTTGCGGCCCAGCAGCACCGTGAGGCCCGAGCGCGGCACCTGCAGGTCGACGCCCTGCAGGATGTGGTACTCGCCGATGTGGGTGTGGACGCCGGCGAGCGTCAGCAGCATGCCGCCGGCATCGTTGCGTACTTTTTCAGGCATGGGCCACCGCCTTCGCCGCCCGCGGCGCGCTGCGCTTGCCCAGGTAGGCTTCCTGCACGATCGGCGAGGCCATCACCTCGGCCGGCAGGCCATCGGCCACCAGCCGGCCGTTGTGCAGCACGATGATGCGGTCGGCCAGGGAATGAATCACGTCCATCTTGTGCTCCACCAGCAGGATCGTCTTGTCGCCCTGCTTCTTGAGTCGGCCGATCAGTTCGAGGATGACCGGCACCTCGTCCACGCTCATGCCCGCGGTGGGCTCGTCGAACATCAGGATCTCGGGCTCCAGCGCCATCAGGATCGCGACCTCGAGCTTGCGCTTGTCGCCGTGCGGCAGCTTGGCCGAGAGGTCGCCCGCGCGCGCCGCCAGCCCGACCTGCGCCACGTAGTGCGCGGCCTGGTCGATCAGGTCGCGGCGGCTGCGCCAGACGGCCAGCATGTTGAAGCCGGCGTTGTGCCGGCTCTGCACCGCCAGCCGCACGTTCTCGAGCACCGAGAGCTTCGGGAACAGGTTGGTCAGCTGGAAGGCGCGGCCGATGCCCTTGCTGGTGCGCTGCGGCGCGCTCAGCCGCGTGATGTCCTCGCCCTTGAAGTGCACGCTGCCCGCGCTTGCGCGCAGCTGGCCCGACAGCAGGTTGAAGTAGGTCGTCTTGCCGGCGCCGTTGGGGCCGACGATGGCCGTCAAGGTGCCGGCGGCGAACTGCGTCGTCACCTCGTTGACCGCCACGTGGCCGCCGAACTGGATGCTGAGCCCGGTGCTCGCAAGCACCGGTGCACTGGAAGCCGCCATGCTCAGTGCTTCACGGTGATCGGCACCGGCATCTCGGAAGCCGGAATCTCGCGCACCAGTTCGAGCAGGTCCCACTCGCTGGCGGGCGTCTTCTTCATCTTGAACTGGTACTGCGCCTGCATCGCCTGGTGGTCTTCCTTGCGGAAGCTCATCTTGCCCTTGGGCGTGTCGAACTCCATGCCTTCCATCGCGGCGATCAGCTTCTCGGAGTCGGCCGAGCCGGCCTTCTTGAGGCCCGCGATGATGGCGCTCGCGGTCACGAAGCCGCCGGCGGTGAACAGGTCCGGCGGCATCTTGAAGCGCTTCTGGTGCTCCGCGACCAGCCAGTCGTTCATCGCGTTCTTCGGGAAGCCGTAGTAGTAGAACGTGCCGCCGGTCACGTCCAGGCCTTTCCAGGGCTTGGTGTTCTCGAGGTTGGCGCCGCCGATCGACAGGAACTCGATGCCGTAGCGGCCCGGATTCAGTTCGGAGATCTTGCGGATCGRGTTCGGCGCGCCCCAGATCACGACCAGGTACTTGCGGCCGGTGGCGTTCTTCATGCCGTCGAAGATGCGCTGCATCGGCGCCGTGAAGTCGGTGGTCGACAGCGGGATGAACTCCTCGTGCAGGATCTTGGCCTTGCTCTGGGTCGCCGCCATGGCTTCCTTGAAGGCCTTGACGCCGTCGCGCCCGTACACGTAGTCGGGCGCCAGGAAAGCCAGGTTGTCGCCTTCCTTCAGGCCGGCGGCGCTGGCCAGCGCGTCCTGGAAGGAGTTGCGGCTGGCGCGGAACAGGTAGCGGTTCCAGGCCGAGCCGGTCAGCGAGTCGGCAATGGCCGGCTCGACCATCAGCACCTTCTTGTACTCCTCGGCCACCGGCGCCATCGACAGCGCGCCGCCCGACCACGAGGTGCCGACCGCGATGTCGGCCTTGTCGTCGGACAGGGCTTCGGTCAGCATGGCCTTCGACAGCTCGGGCTTCATCTGGTCGTCCTTGACGATCACCTCGATCTTGCGGCCGAGCACGGTCATCGAGCCCTGCGTGAGGTATTCGAGGCCCAGGCGCAGGCCGCGCTCGGTGTCGCGCGCATAGGCTTCCGACGGCCCGGTCTTGCTCGCGATCAGCGCGATCTTGATGGGCTTGTCCTGCGCCTGCACGGCGGACATCGCGCCCAGCAGCGCGAGGGCGCCGAAGGCGGCGGCGATCAGTTTCTTCAAAGGCATGTCATGTCTCCAGGTGGATGGGGAGGACGACCTCGCCGGGTCGCTTCACGGTTTCTCGAAATTCAGCCGATGGCGCGCGTGCGGCCGCGCCAGTAGGGTTCGCGCAGCACGCGCTTGAGCACCTTGCCGCTCGGATTGCGCGGCAGCTCGGCCACGATGTCGACCGACTTCGGGCACTTGTAGTGCGCCAGGTTGGCGCGCATGAAGTCGATGATCTCGCGCTCTGTCACGGCCATGCCGGGGCGCGGCACCACGCAGGCCTTGACCGCCTCGCCCCAGGTGGCGTCGGGCACGCCGATGACGGCGCCGTCGGCCACCGCCGGATGGCGCATCAGCACGTTCTCGACTTCGGCCGGGTAGATGTTCTCTCCGCCCGACAGGATCATGTCCTTGATGCGGTCGTTGATGTAGAGGTAGCCGCCCTTGAGATAGCCGCCATCGCCCGAGCGGAACCAGCCGCCGTTGGCGTTGCGGCCCTCGGGGTAGGCCGCGGCCGTGGCTTCGGGGTTGCGCCAGTACTCTTTCAGGTTGCGGTCCGACTCGATCCAGATCTCGCCGACCTCGCCGTCGGGCAGGTCTTTCAGCGACACCGGGTCGACGATGCGCAGCCGCCCGCCGCCGATCGGGCGGCCGGCCGAGCGCAGCAGTTCGGCATCGCCCGCGCGATGGTCGGCGGGCATCAGGAAGGTGGCGGGGCCCGAGACCTCGGTCAGTCCGTAGACCTGCAGGAACTTRCAGCCGAAGGTCTCGAAGGCCTGCTGCAGCGTGGTCTCGCTGACCGGCGAGCCGCCGTAGGCAATGATCTGCAGGCGGCTGTAGTCGCCGCGCTTCACCTCGGGCACTTGCAGCATGAAGAGGATCATCGCCGGCACGATGAAGGTGTGGGTGATGCCGTGCTCGCCGATGGCCCGGATGTAGCCGGCCGGATCGAACTCCGAGTAGGCGCTGGTCTGGCCGCCGGTGTAGAGCGTCAGCAGCAGCATGGTCATGCCGGCGACGTGGAACACCGGCAGCGGATTGCCGAGCACGTGGCGCTGGTCGAACTCCCACTCCTTGGCGACCACGCGCGAGGTCGACAGCAGGCCGGCATGGCTCAGCACGATGCCCTTGGGCAGGCCGGTGGTGCCGGAAGAATAGAGCTGCAGCGCCGCATCGTTCGTATCGGCTTCGACCGGCGTGAAGCTGTCGTCGTGGCCCGCATGCCACTGCTCGAATGACAGCAATCCGTCGTGCGCCTGCTCGCTGCAGACCAGCGTCCTGACTTTGTCGAGTCCGGCCTCTCTCACGGTCGGAATGAAAGCCTGGTCGGCCATCAGGAAAGGCGCCTCGCCGTCCTTCAGGATGTAGGCGATCTCGGGTGCAGCCAGCCGCCAGTTGACCGGCATGCAGACCGCGCCGAGCTTGCAGGCGGCCAGGGTCAGCAGCAAGGTCTCGATGTGGTGCTTGGTGAGCACCGCGACGCGGCTGTCGCGTCCCACGCCCATTGCGGCCAGCGCGTTGGCGATGCGGTTGGTCGTGCTTTCGACGTCGGTGAAGCTGAGCTTGCGTTCGCCCCGGCGGTAGGCCACCGCGT
Source organism: Variovorax sp. P1_H12_2 (assembly GCF_056405335.1). NCBI lineage: Bacteria > Pseudomonadati > Pseudomonadota > Betaproteobacteria > Burkholderiales > Comamonadaceae > Variovorax > Variovorax sp. P1_H12_2. The sequence goes on along the minus strand of NZ_JBFUCI010000012.1, from coordinate 32,452 downwards.
CGGGACGCTCGCGCAGCTGGCGCCGGAGGCTGTCGATCAGGGTGCGGTCTTGCATCTGTCTCTCGTCTTTTTTATAGGGAATCCGGATTCGACTCAGGCGACTTCGAACAGCGCCGCGGCGCCCATGCCGCCGCCGACGCACATCGTCGCCACCACGTACTTGACGCCGCGGCGCTTGCCCTCGATGAGCGCGTGGCCGACCACGCGGGCGCCGGTCATGCCGTAGGGATGGCCGATTGAGATGCCGCCGCCGTCGACGTTGTAGATCGCGGGGTCGATGCCCAGGTGGTCGCGGCAATAGATCGCCTGGCAGGCGAAGGCCTCGTTGAGTTCCCACAGGCCGATGTCCGACACCTTGAGGCCGTGTTGCTTGAGCAGCTTCGGAATGGCGTAGATCGGACCGATGCCCATTTCCTCGGGCGCGCAGCCGGCCACCGCCATGCCGCGGTAGATGCCGAGCGGCGCCAGGCCGCGGCGCTCGGCCAGCCCGCGCTCCATGATCACGCAGGCCGAGGCGCCATCCGACAGCTGGCTGGCGTTGCCGGCCGTCACCACGCCGCCCTCGATCACGGGCTTGAGCGAGGCCAGGCCTTCGAACGTGGTCTCGGGGCGGTTGCCTTCGTCGCGCGAGAGGGTCACGTCCTTGAACGAGACTTCCTTGGTGTTCTTGTCGACCACCGCCATGGTGGTCTCGAAGGCCACGATCTCGGCGTCGAAGCGGCCAGCCTGCTGGGCATCGGCGGTGCGCTGCTGCGAGGCGAGCGAATAGCGGTCCTGCGCCTCGCGGCTGATGCCGTACTTCTTCGCCACGAACTCGGCGGTCTGGAGCATCGGCATGTAGGCATTCGCGGCGCGGGCGATCACCTTCGGATCCTTTTCCTTGGCGACCCAGCCCATGTAGGCCTCCTGCACCGCCGTGATGTTGTCGTGCCCGCCCGCGATCACGACGTCCATGCCGTCGACCATCACCTGCTTGGCCGCGGTGGCGATGGCCATCAGGCCCGAGGCGCATTGCCGGTCCAGGGTCTGGCCCGAGACGGTGTCGGGCAGGCCCGCTGCCAACACGGCATTGCGCGCCAGGTTCATGCCGGCGGTGCCGGCCGAGAGCACGCAGCCGATCACCGCGTCCTCGATCTCCGCGCCCTCGACGCCGGCGCGCTGCACCGCATGCGAGATCGCGTGCGCCAGCATGGTCGGAGACTTGGTGTGGTTGAGCGCACCCTTGTAGGCGCGGCCGATGCCCGTGCGGGCGGTGGAGACGATGACGGCTTCTTTCATGGGGGGTTCCGTGTGAGATTGATCAGGCGGCTTGCCAGTCGGAGAGCCGCTTGCCTTGCGCGGCCAGCGAGGCCAGCAGCGGCGATGTGCCCCAGTAGCCGTACGGATTGCCGCGCGTCTTCGCGTAGTGCGCCAGACGCTCGGCGATCACCGGCAGGCCGATCGCATCGGCCATGTGGATCGGGCCGCCGCGGTGGTCGGGAAAGCCGTAGCCGGCGACCCACACCATGTCGACGTCGCCCGGGCGGTAGGCGATGCCCTCCTCGAGGATGCGCGCGCCTTCGTTGATCAGGGGGTACAGGAGGCGCTCGACGATCTCCTGCGGCTGGATGTCGCTACGCCGCGCGATGCCGTGCTGCGCCGCGAGTTCGGCCGCGATGCGCGCGGTCTCGGGGTCGTCGACCGGCTTGCGGCCTTCATAGCGGTAGTAGCCGGCACCGGTCTTCTGGCCGAAGCGGCCGAGCTCGAACATCCTGCGCACCACGGCGCGGTAGCTGTCGTCGGGCGGCAGGCCACCGGCCTTGCCGTATTCGATGACGGTCTTGGCGCCGACGTCGATGCCCGCCATGTCGAGCATGCGGCAGGGGCCCATCGCCATGCCGAGCGCCTCGACCGCGCCGTCGATCTGCGCCGGGCTGGCGCCTTCCATCATCAGGAACTCGGCCTCGCGCATATAGACCTCGGCCATGCGGTTGCCGATGAAGCCGTAGCAGACGCCCGACACCACCGCCACCTTCTGGATCGTGCGCGCGAGCTGCATCACCGTGGCAAGGACGTCGGGCGCCGTCTTCGCGCCGCGCACCACCTCGAGCAGGCGCATGACGTTGGCCGGGCTGAAGAAATGCATGCCGACCACGTCGGCCGGGCGGCCCGTGGCCTCGGCCAGCACGTCGACGTCGAGCGTCGAGGTGTTGGTCGCGATGATCGCGCCGGGCTTGCAGACCGCGCCGAGCCGGGCGCAGACCTGCTTCTTCAGATCCATGTTCTCGAACACCGCCTCGATCACGAGATCGCAATCGGCCAATGCCGCATCGTCGAGCGAGCCGCGCAGCAGCGCCATGCGCGCCTCGACCTGCTGCGCCGTGAGCCGGCCCTTGGCGGCGCTGGCCTCGTAGTTGGCGCGGATGATGCCGAGGCCGCGGTCGAGCGCCGCCTGCGAGGTCTCGACCAGCACGGCCGGGATGCCGGCATTGGCGAAGTTCATCGCGATGCCGCCGCCCATGGTGCCGGCGCCGAGCACGCCGACCGAGCGCACCGGCCTGAGCGTCGTGTCGCGCGGCAGGCCCGGGATCTTGGAAGCCAGCCGCTCGGCGAAGAACAGGTGGCGCATCGCCTTCGATTCGGGCGAGATGCGCAGTTCCTCGAACAGCCGGGCCTCGGCGGCCTCGCCCTCGGCGAAAGGCAAGGCGGAAGCCTGCACCGCCAGCACGATGTTGCGCGCCGACGGATGAAAAGGCTTGCGGCGCGCGGCCTCGGCCAGCGCGCGCTCGAAGAAGTCCGGTGCCAGCGACTCGGTCGCGACCGCGCGCTCGCTGATGCGGCGCGGACCAGCGCCGCGCGCCAGCAGCGCCTCGGTGAAGGCGATGCCGGCTTGCAGCGGCGCGGCCTCGCTCAGTTCGTCGACCAGCCCGAGTTCGAATGCCTGGGCGGCGCCGATGCTGCGGCCGCTGGCGATCATGTCGAGCGCCAGTTCGGCGCCGACCACACGCGGCAGGCGCTGGGTGCCCAGCGAGCCCGGCAGGATGCCGAGCTTGACCTCGGGCAGGCCCAGCTGGGTCTTGGGATGGGCGACGCGCCAATGGCAGGCGAGCGCCAGTTCCAGGCCGCCACCGAGCACCGTGCCGTGCAGCGCGGCCACCACCGGGCGGCCCAGCGCCTCGATCCTTGCCAGCGCGCCGTTGAAGGGCTGGGTCGTGAAGTCCGGCAGGTCGAAGGAGGAGATGTCGCCGCCGGCGACGAAGGTGCGGCCCTCGCCATGCACCAGCAGCGCCTTGTAGCTGGCGTCGGCCTCGAAGGCATCGATGGCAGCCACCAGGCCGGCCACGACCGTCGGCGACAGCGCGTTGACCGGCGGGTTGTCGATGCGCAGCAGCGCGATGTCGCCATGGCGGCTCAAAGTCACGGGGGAGTTCATGGCGTCGGGTGGTGCGTTCGGGAGGGTCGAGGAGTCAGTCGAAGGTAGCAAAGGGACTTTCAAATCTCTTGCGTCTACAGGCTGACCGCGACTTCACCGCCGCCCGGCGCCACCAGCAGCTTGATCTGCGTCGTGGGACGCCGCAGCGCCTCGAAGGCGGCGGGCAGCTGCGCCAGCCCCACCACGTCGGTCAGCATCGCCGACGGGTCGACCCGCCCGGCGTCGAGCAGGTCCAGCACACGCCGCCAGTCGGCCTTGGCGTAGCCCATGACGAACTGCAGGTTCAGCTCCTTGGCCATGGCGCGCTGCGGCACCACGCGGTCCTCGGTGGCGCAGACGCCCACCACCACGATGCGCCCGCGCGGCGGGGCCAGTTCGATGCATTGCTGGATCAACCCGGCGACGCCCACGCATTCGAAGATCACGTCGGGCGGACCGCCGGCGTGGCGTGCGAAGGCCGGGCCGACCTCCTGCGCCACCGGATCGACCAGCGCCGTGGCGCCGAAGCGCGCAGCGACCTCGCGCCGGCCGGGCGCGCGTTCGCTGACCATCACCCGCGTGGCGCCGGCCTGTCGCGCGAAGGCGGTCACGGCCAGTCCGATGGGCCCGGCGCCGATCACCAGCACCTTGCTGCCAAGGCCGACCTGGCCCGACTGCACCGCATGCAGCCCGACCGCCAGCGGCTCGATCATGGCGCCCTCGCGAGCGCTCACCGCGCCCGGCAGCCGGATCGCCTGGCCCGCTGGCACCTTGACGTATTCGGCCAAAGCGCCGGGACGGTTCGGGCTGAAGCCGGTCAAGCGGTTGTTCGGGCAGATCATGCCGAGGCCGTCTCGGCATTCGCGATAACCCTCGTCCGTGCAGTCGCGGCAGGCGTTGTTGGGCAGCGCGGTGACGCGCTCGCCGACCTTCCAGCCGGCGGCGCCGCTCTCGACCACCTCGCCGGCGAACTCGTGGCCCAGCACCGTGCCTTCCTTCACCGTGAACAGGCCCGGGTGCGTCGCGTGCAGGTCGGAGCCGCAGACGCCGCAGTAGTGCACGCGCAGCACCAGCTCGCCGGGGCCGGCCTGGGGCAGCGGCAGGTCCTCGATGGCCAGCAGCCGGTCGCTGCCGCGGAAGACGGCGGCTTTCATGGGGCGGGGTTTTGGCGGCGGGAGGGCATGGCTGCAGTCTGGTGGCGCGGGCGGCAACTTTCTTGCGTCCAGCCGCTGACGTGCAGCCGCTGGGCGCAAGACGCCGGCGCCCTGCCCGCCTAGGCTTGGACCGATGGAACTGAAGGACAAGGTGGTGGTCGTCACCGGCGGTGCCAGCGGCATCGGCGCCGCGATGGCCCGGCGCTTCGTGAGGGACGGCGCGCGCGCCGTGGTGATCGCGGACCGCCATGCTGCGCAGGCCGCGGAGCTGGCCGTCGCCATCGGGGGCCACGCGGCCGAAGTGGACGTCACGGTGGAGGCCGATCTGCGGCGCCTGATCGACGACTGCGAGGCCCGGCATGGCGCGATCGACCTGTTCTGCTCCAACGCCGGCATCACCGCCCACGGCGGCCCGGAGCTGCCCGACGCCGACTGGCAGCGCGTGATGGCGGTCAACCTGATGGCCCATGTGCACGCCGCCCGCGCGCTGCTGCCGCGCATGCTTGCGCGCGGCAGCGGCTACCTGCTGCAGACCGCCTCGGCCGCCGGGTTGCTGTCGCAGTTCGATGCGCCCTATGCGGTCAGCAAGCATGCGGCGGTGGCCTTCGCCGAATGGCTGTCGATCACCTACGGCGGGCGCGGCATTGGCGTCAGCTGCCTGTGCCCGGGCGGCGTCGACACGCCGCTGCTCGACGCCGAGACGCCGGAACGCCGCGCGCTGATGGCCGAAGGCATCGTGAGCGCCGATGCGGTCGCCGCAGCGGTGGTCGAGGGCCTGCGCGCGGAGCGCTTCCTGATCCTGCCGCAGCCCTTCATCCACGAGCAGATGCAGCGCRAGACCACCGACACCGACCGCTGGCTGCGCGGCATGCGGCGCTGGCAGAGCGGGCTGGACTGACTCAGGCGATCGACGCCCGCCCCAGCGCGGTGCTCAGCATGATCTTCCCGGTCGCCCGCCGGTCGGCCACCAGCCGCAGCGCCTCGGCCGCGCGCTCCAGCGGATAGCGCCCGGTGATCACCGGCCGGATGCGGCCCTCGGCCAGCCAGCCCAGAAGCTCCTGCATCAGTTGGTCGTAGCGCTTCGGCTCGGCCTGGGCGAAGCCGCCGTAGAACACGCCGACGATCGCGCAGCCCTTGAGCAGCGCCAGGTTGAGCGGCGGCCGCGGGATCTCGCCGGTGGTGAAGCCGATCACCAGGTAGCGGCCCTTCCAGGCCATGCTGCGCAGCRCCGGCTCCGTGTACTGGCCGCCGACGGGGTCGTAGACCACGTCGACGCCGCGCCCGCCCGTGATCGCCTTGAGCCGCTCGCGCAGGTCTTCGCTGGCGTAGTTGATCGTCTCGTCGGCGCCGGCCTGCCGGCACAGGGCGAGCTTTTCGTCGGAGGACGCGGCGGCGATCACGCGCGCGCCCATCAGCTTGCCCAGTTCGATCGCCGAGATGCCGGTGCCACCGGCCGCGCCGAGTACCAGCAGCGTCTCGCCGGGCCGGATGTCGGCGCGCTCCTTGAGCGCATAGTGCGAGGTGCCGTAGGTGATGACCAGCGCCGCGGCCGCTTCCATCGCGATGCCGGCCGGCAGCCGCACCAGCTTGCGCGCGTCGGTCAGCACCTCCTCGGCATAGCCGCCCCAGCCGCAGACCGCGATCACGCGGTCGCCCTCGGCGAAGCCCGCGACACCCGGCCCCACCGCCTTGACCGTGCCCGCCACCTCGCCGCCCGGCGAGAAAGGCAGCGCCGGCTTGAACTGGTATTTGTTCTCGATGATCAGCGTGTCCGGGAAATTGACCGCGCTGGCGTGCACCGACACCAGCACCTCGCCGTCGCCAGGCGCCGGCGACGCGACTTCTTCGAGCACCAGCGATTCCGGCGGACCGTGGCGCTTGGCGAGCACTGCTTTCATGGGAGGGTTCCTTGGAGGTGGGATTCAGATCATCGAGATCGACATGCCGCCGTCGACCGCCAGGCTGGCGCCGGTGACGAAGGCGCCGGCCGGCGAACTCAGGTAGAGCACGGCATAGCCGATCTCCTCGGGCAGGCCGAGCCGCTGCACGGGCGTCTTCTTCAGGATGCGTTCGCGCGCGTCGCCGTCGAAGGCCTGCGCCAGCCGCGTGTCGATGACACCCGGCAGCACGGTGTTGGCACGGATGCCGAATTCGCCGTATTCGAGCGCGAAGACCCGGCTCATGCCGAGCAGCGCGGTCTTGAGCGTGCCGTAGAGGCCGAGCATCTTCTCCGGATGCCAGGCCGACAGCGAGGAGATGTTGACGATGCTGCCGCCGCCGCGCGGCTTCATCAGCTTGGTCGCTTCCACCGAGAGGTACCAGTAGCCCCGCAGGTTGACCTCCACGGTCTTCATGAAGAGCGCGGGATCGGTGTCGTCGATGCTGCGCCAGGGGCTCAGCACCGCGTTGTTGACCAGAATGTCGAGGCCGCCGTGGGTCGCCGCCAGATGCGCAGCCATCGCCGCAATGTCTTCCATGCGGCCGATGTGACAGGCGCGCGCTTCGGCGCTCAGGCCCTCGTCGCGCAACGCCTGCGCGACCTCCTCGCATTCGTCGGGCTTGCGGCTGCTGACCAGCACGTGCGCACCAGCCTGGGCCAGCACGCGGGCCGTGGCGGCGCCGATGCCGTGCGTGGAGCCGGTGATCAGCGCGACCTTGCCGTGCAGGTCGAAGGGGGTGGTGGGAGCGGCCATTGGCATTCCTTTGCTTGGGGTTCAGTCCGGACCGTCGAGGATGTCGAGCCCGACACGCGCGAACACCGCCATGGTGTTGCCGAAGTGCAGCGCACTCTCGGCCACCGCGGTGCCCAGCGCGGCGCGACGGCGCAGGCCGGCCGACATCGCGGCCTGGCGGAACATCGCGAAGGCCTTGAAGAAGCGCAGGTCGGCCACGGGGCTCTCGCCCATGGCGCGGAAGTAGTGTTCGCGCAGTTCTGTCTCGCTCGGCAGGCCCTGCGCCGCGCGGTCGACGCCCGCCAGTCCGGGCAGCAGGTAGTCGGCGGGCAGCGACTGCACCGCGAGGAACTGGCCCAGGTCGGCCAGCGGATGACCGAGGGTCGACAGCTCCCAGTCGAGCACGGCGACAACGCGCGGATCGCGCGGATCGCCCGCGTCACCGGGCGCGAACATCAGGTTGTCGAGCCGCGAGTCGCCGTGCAGCAGCACCACCGGATGCTCGCCATGCGGCATCGTGCGTTCGAGCGCGGCGATCAGGCGCTCCATCTCGGGGTCGCCCTCGGGCATCGCGGTGCGGTACTGCTGGCACCAGCGATGGAACTGGCGCTCGAAATAGTTGCCCGGCCGGCCGAAGTCGGCGAGACCCAGCGCATCGATGTCGGTGCGATGGATCGCGGCCAGCGAGTCGATGGCCGCCCCATAGACCGCACGGCGGCGCCCAATCGGCAGTTCGGGCAGCGCCACGTGCCGATGCACCACGCCCTCGATGAAATCCATCAGGTAGAACTGCACCCCGGCCACGCCGAGGTCGTTGCACAGCATATGGATGCGCGGCACCGGCACCGCGCCGCCATGCAGCGCCGTCAGCAACCGGCATTCGCGGTCCAGCGCATGGGCCGACTTGAGCAGCTCGCCGGCCGGCTGGGTGCGCAGGATGTAGCGGCCGCTGTCCGCCTGCAGCAGCCAGATCGGGTTCGAGTTGCCGCCGACCAGCCGCTCGGCCCCCCGCAGCCCGTGAAAGACCGGCACCTGCCGCTGCAACCAGGCGCCGAGGCGGCCGAGGTCCAGCGGCGGCGTGCCGACCACCGCGGCGTTCATCGCGGCCCGGTCGCGGCCGCCGCGCCGTGGCGCTGCAGCAGTTGCTTGCCGACCGCCGACAGGTGCACCTGGTCCGGCCCGTCGCCGATCCGGATGAAACGTGCGTAGACGTAGGCGCGCGGCAGGAAGGTGTCCTGCGACACGCCGGCGCCGCCGAAGACCTGGATCGCGCGATCGATCACGCGTGCCGCCATGCTCGGCACCACGATCTTGGCCGCGGCGATCAGGTCGCGCGCCGCCTTGTTTCCCTCGCGGTCCATCTTGTCGGCCGCCTTCAGGGTCAGCAGCCGGGCCTGCTCGATCTCGCAGAACGAATGCGCGATGTCCTCGCGCACCGACCCCTGCTCGCCCAGCGTCCTGCCGAAGGCGACGCGCGTGCTGGCACGCTGGCACATGAGCTCGAGCGCGCGCTGGGCGCAGCCGATCAGACGCATGCAGTGGTGGATGCGTCCGGGTCCGAGCCGGCCCTGGGCGATCTCGAAGCCGCGGCCCTCGCCGAGCAGGATGTTGGCGGCCGGCACCCTCACGTTGTCGTAGACGATCTCGGGGTGGCCGACCGGCGCATCGTCGTAGCCGAAGGTCGTCAGGTCGCGCACGACGCGCACGCCCGGCGTGGCCTTGGGCACCAGGATCATCGACTGCTGCTTGTGCCGTTCGAGATGATCGGGCGCGGACTTGCCCATCACGATCAGCAGCGTGCAGTCCTCGTTGAGCGCGCCCGAGGTGAACCACTTGCGGCCGTTGATGACGTAGTCGTCGCCGTCGCGCCGGATCTCGCACTGGATGTTGGTCGCGTCGCTCGACGCCACCGCCGGCTCGGTCATCGAGAAGGCCGAGCGGATCGTGCCGGCCATCAGCGGCGCCAGCCATTGCGCCTGCTGGGCCTCGGTGCCGTAGTGGGCCAGCACCTCCATGTTGCCGGTGTCGGGCGCCGAGCAGTTGAAGATCTCGGGCGCCCACAGCACCCGGCCCATGATCTCCTTGACCGGCGCGTACTCGAGATTGCTCAAGCCGCTGCCGTGCGCGCCCGAAAGAAACAGGTTCCACAACCCGGCCTCGCGCGCCTTGGCCTTGAGCGCCTGCAGCACCTGCGGCGTGCGGTACGGATGGCCGCTCTCGCGCACCTCGTCGTAATAGGCGTTCTCGACCGGGTAGACATGCTGCTGCATGAAGTCGCCGACGCGCTGCTGCAGCGACAGCGAGCGCGCGGAGTGGGTGAAGTCCATGGGATGTGCGTCCTCAGAGGCGGGTCAGGACCAGCGCCAGTTCATGCGCGCCGAGCGGGTGCACGACGCGCTCGTAGGGCGGCTTGGGCCAGCTCCAGCGGGTTGATGGAAACAGCGCGCGCATCGCGTGGATGTCGCAGTGGTACGGTGGCCCGGTGACGAAGCCGTCGGCGGCACCGGCGGCCGGCGCCTGCATGAAGAGCGCCAGCAGCCGGCCACCAGGGCGCAGCCAGGCGTGCAGCTGCGCCGCATAGGCGGTCCAGTGGTCGGGGTGCAGCGCGCACAGGCAGGTCTGCTCGTAGATGGCATCGGCCGGCCGGGGCGGCGACCATTGCAGCACGTCGGCCTCGATCACCTCGGCCTGAAGACCGCGGCCGGCGAGCAGCTGCGTGCTGCGGGCCACCGCGGCGGACGCGTAGTCGAGGCCGGTCACGACGACGCCGGCCGCCGCCAGTTCGGCCAGTTCCCATCCGCTGCCGCAGCCGGGCACCAGCACGGTCGAGCCGGGCACGAAGACGCCCTGGTCGCGCCAGCGCAGCAGTTGCGGGCTGACGGCACCACGGTCCCACGGCGTGGTGCCGGTCTCGAAGCGGGCTTGCCAGAAGGCGGCATCGGGGCCGGCCATGTCAAGCTCCCGCTTTCGGCTGGCGCAGCTTTGCCTTCAGGACCTTTCCGGTCGGGTTCCGCGGCAACGCATCGACCAGCCGCAGCTCGCGCGGCAGCTTGTAGCGCGCGAGACGGGATTCGGCGAAGGCCTGCAAGCCTTCGAGCGTGATGGCCCTGCCCGGCTTGGCCGCGACCACCGCCACCACGCGTTCGCCCCAGCGCTCGTCGGGCGCGCCGATCACGGCCACTTCGGCGATGTCAGGATGGTCGTAGAGCACGCTCTCGACCTCGGCCGGGTAGATGTTCTCGCCGCCGCTGATCACCATGTCCTTGAGCCGGTCGCAAATGAACAGGAAGCCCTCGGCGTCGCGATAGCCGACGTCGCCGCTGCGGAACCAGCCGTCGCGCGTGAACACCGCCGCCGTCGCCTCGGGCTGCTTCCAGTAGCCGGCCATCACGTTGGCGCCGCGCACGCAGACCTCGCCCGCGGCGCCGGGCTCGGTGATCGGCTCGCCCACGGCGTCGATCAGGCGGATCTCGGTGAGCAGCGGCGGCGTGCCGCTGGAGCCGAGCTTGTCGGTCGCGCGGTCGGGGCTCAGGAAGGTGATCATCGAGGCCGTCTCGGTCATGCCGTAGCCCTGGTGCACCGGCACGCCGCGCGCGGCATAGAGGCGCAGCAGCGGCTCGGGCATCGGCGCGCCGCCCACGGCCACCAGCCGCAGCGAGCTCAGGTCGGCCTCGGCGAAGTCCGGGTGCTGGCTGATGAAGAGCAGCATCGCCGGCACCCCGAAACTGACCGTGACGCGGTGCTCGCGCACCGCCTGCAGCACCGCCGCGACCTCGAAGCCGCGCTGCAGCACCAGGTGCCCGCCCGCCAGCAGCGTGGAGAGGCTACCGCACAGCAGGCCGCCGACATGGAACATCGGCGCGAAGTTGAGCGTGACGTCGGTCGAGACCATGTCCCACAGCAGCATCTCGTTGAGGTTGTTGGCCCAGAAGTTCCCGTGCGTGAGCATCGCGCCCTTCGGGTGGCCGGTGGTGCCCGAGGTGTACATGATCACGGCCACCGTGTCGGCGGTGGCGGGCACCGCGGCGGGCGGCGCCGCGGCCTGTGCCATCAGCGCATCGGCCGACTCCCAGTCCGGCGCACCGCCCGCGCGATGGATGAATCGCTTGCAGGCCAGCGTGCCGCGTACGCCGTCGATCACCGGAAGATGCTCCTCGCCGACGACCAGCGTGTGAATGCCGGCGTCGCCGATGACATACGCCAGTTCAGGGCCGCTGAGCCGGAAGTTGAGCGGCACGAAGATGCCGCCGAGCCGGGAGGTCGCGAACATCACGACCACGAACATCGGATCGTTGAGGCCCAGGTAGCCGACCCGGTCGCCGGCCGCGACGCCGCCCGCGGCCAGCACGGCCGACATCGCTTCGATGCGCTGCTGCAGTTCGCCGTAGGTCCAGCGAACATCGTCGCAGCTCAGCGCCGGCCGCTTCGGCACACGCCCTGCACGGCGGGCCAGCCATTCGTGCAGGCCGACCGCGTGGGCGCTGCGGTCGGTCGGCGCGCCGGTCAGCGCCCGGTCCACGTCGGCCTCCGCTTTTCGTTGAACGAGGCCAGGCCCTCCTTGGCATCCTCGGTCATCGCGAGCAGTGCGATCTGGCTCTCTGTGTAGGCGATGCCCTCGTCGAAGGACATGGCCTCGAGCGCCCGCATCGCGTATTTGCCGCGGCGGATCGCGGTCGGAGACTTGTTGGCGAGACGGTCGATGAGCCACTGGGTCTTGGCGTCGAGTTCGGCGGCCGGAACCACGTGGTTGAGCAGGCCGGCTTCCTTCGCTTCGGCGGCATCGAAGGGTTCGCCCGACAGGCACCACTCTCGCACCGTGCGGCGCGGCGCGATGCGCTGCAGCAGGCTCAGCACCTGCATCGGGAACAGGCCGATCTTGACCTCGGGCAGGCCGAACTGCACATGGTCGGCAGCGATCGCCATGTCGGTCATGCAGAGCAGGCCCAGGCCACCGGCCATGCACACGCCGTTGATGCGCGCGATGCTCGGCAAGGTCGAGTTCTGCGCCTCGCGCAGCATGTCGGCGTAGTCGATGTTGGGCCGCGACAGGTCGAAGGCGAAGCCCGCGCCGGGCTGCAGGTCGCCACCGGCGCAAAAGGCCTTGTCGCCGGCGGCGGTGAGCACGATCACGCGCACCTCGGGGTCGGCGTGGGCTCTCCGATAGCCCTCGCGGATGCCTTCGATGACGTCCTTGTTGATCGCGTTGCGCTTGTCGGGGCGGTTGATGGTGATCCAGAAGGCTCTGTCGCGCTTCTCGTGGAGGACGGATGGGTCTTGTTCTGTCATTAAGGTCTCCTTGCTCTTTTGCATGGACGTTGGCGGCGATGGCGGGCGGTATGCCCCGGGCCGGCCGACGTCACCGGCCCTTCGGGCTTCCCTGCGCTGCTCGGCGGTGCCTCAACGGCCGGCCCGGGGCATACCGCCCGCCACCGCTGATACGTTGGGGTGCACAGTTCGCCTCGACGGTCTCGCTGCGAGCAGGCTTTCGACGTTAGAGACGCACATGCTGCTCGCACCCCCACGGAACCCGGCATGCGGTGCGGGACGGGCGATCCCCTCTGCGCCGCTGAGCAGCGCAGCCTTTCGCGGATCAGGGCTCGCGACTGTTTGAGTGGAGCGAAGCGGAGCGAGTTTGAGCGAGACCCCGCGAAAGGCGAGCAGCGCAAGGCAGCCCGAAGGGCCGGCGCAGTGGGGTCGACCGGCCCGTACCGCGTGCCGGGCGCCCTTCCAAGGAAAAGCAATCTCATCGGAGGACCACCTCACGCGGGCGCGGCCACGGCCACTTCGATCTCCGCCACCACCCGGCTCGCTGCCACCTGCTCCCCGTTGGACACATGAAGCGCCGTCAGCTTGCCAGCCACCGGCGYCGTATGCACATGCTCCATCTTCATCGCCTCCAGCGTGACGATCGGCTGCCCCGCCTGCACCATGTCGCCGACCGCCGCCAGCACCGCAACCACGCGGCCGTTCATCGAGGCGCGCAGTTTGCCGTCGCCGCCGGCTTCGCCCTGCCGCGCCGAGGCGGCACGGGTCTTGTCCTCGATGCGCAGCGCCAGTCCCCGGTACTGCAGCAGCAGGATCGCACCATCGCGGAACCATGTGGCCTGCTCCTGCAGGCCATCGCAGACGAAGCGGATCGTGTCGGTGCCGAGCGCGATCAAGTCGATCGCGAAGCTGCGATCCCCGAGCGCGACCTCGAAGTGATGCTGTCGCGGCAAGGTCACGCTGGCGTTCTGCGCCTTGCCGCCGACCGCGAAGCGCAGCGAGATCGGCAGGTTGTGCGACAAGCGCCGGCCCGCCGCGCGCTGCCGGCGCTCGCCCGTGGTTTCGTAGAGCAGCACGGCCGCCAGCGCCGCAGCACGCGCCTGCACGGCTTCATCAGGCGCCAGCAAGGCGTCCTGATGCTGGCCGATGAACGCGGTCGTGGCACCGCCCGCGGCGAACACCGGATGCGCGAGGCAACTGCGCAAAAAGGCCTGATTGGTCGTGACGCCCAGCGCCACCGCGTCCTCCAGCCCCGCCGCGAGCTTGCGCCGTGCCTCGTCGCGCGTGCGGCCATGGCTGATGATCTTGGCGATCATCGAGTCGTAGTACGGCGGGATCTCTGCGCCCGAGCGCAGCGCGTCCTCGACCCGCAATTGCGTCGGCATCTTCCACAGCGCCACCGTGCCGCTCTGCGGCATGAAGCCCTGGTCGGCATCCTCGGCGCACAAGCGCACCTCGATGGCATGGCCTTCGTAACGCACCTGCTCCTGAGTCAGCGGCAAGGGCTCGCCAGCCGCCACGCGCAGTTGCAGTTCGACCAGGTCCAGGCCGGTCACGGCCTCGGTCACCGGATGCTCGACCTGCAGCCGCGTGTTCATCTCCATGAAGTAGAAGTTGCCTTCACGGTCGAGCAGGAATTCGAGCGTGCCGGCACCTTCATAGCGGATCGCCTTCACCGCCGCCACCGCGGTCGCGCCCATGCGCTCGCGCAAGGCGGCATCGACCGCGGGTGACGGCGCCTCCTCGATCAACTTCTGGTGCCGGCGTTGCACCGAGCAATCGCGCTCGCCCAGGTGGATGGCGTTGCCATGGCGGTCGGCGAAGATCTGGATCTCGATGTGGCGCGGCTCGACGATCGCGCGTTCGAGGATCACCTCCGGGTCGCCGAAGGCGCTCTGCGCCTCCGAACGCGCACTGCGCAGCAGCTCCGGGAACTCCTTCGCCGAAGGCACCAGCCGCATGCCGCGGCCACCGCCGCCGGCCGTGGCCTTGATCATCACCGGGAAGCCGATGCGAGCGGCCTCGTCCGCCAGCCGCCCCTCCCCCTGGTCCTCGCCCTGATAGCCCGGGATGCAGGGCACGCCGGCCGCCTGCATCAGCGTCTTGGCGCCGGCCTTGTTGCCCATCGAGACGATCGCCTCGGCCGACGGCCCGATGAAGACCAGCCCGGCGTCCTTGCAGGCCTGCGCGAAGTCCTCGTTTTCGGCCAGGAAGCCATAGCCCGGATGCACCGCATCGGCACCGCTGAGTTTCGCCGCCTCGACGATGGCGGGGATGCGCAGATAGGACTGCGCCGGCAGCGGCTCGCCGATGCAGACCGCCTGGTCGGCCTCCTGCACATGGCGCGCGCCGGCGTCGGCGGTGGAATACACGGCCACCGTGCGGTAGCCCATGGCGCGCGCGCTGCGGATCACGCGCAGCGCGATCTCGCCGCGGTTGGCGACCAGGACCTTGTGGAAGGGCGTGGCGCTGGATGTCTGAACAGTCTTGGCAGTCATGAGAATGAATCCGGAAAGGTTTGCCGTCGGTCGGGCCTGCACTCAGGCCGGCTGGGGAAAGATGCCCATGAACTTGCTGAGGATCTGCAGCATCACCTCGTCGGCGCCGCCGCCGATCGAGGTCAGCCGGCCGTCGCGGAAGATGCGCGAGATCGGGCTCTCGTCCATGAAGCCCATGCCGCCCCAGAACTGCAGGCAGCTGTCGGCCACCTCGCGGATCACGCGGCCGGCCTTGAGCTTGGCCATGGTGGCGGTGCGGGTCGCGTCCTGGCCGGCCGTGACCTCGGCCACGCCCTGCCAGCAGATCGCGCGCAGACAGGCGACCTCGGTCTGCAGCTCGGCCAGCCGGTAGTGCACCCACTGGTTGTCGAGCACCGAGCGGCCGAAGGCCTGGCGGTCGCGGGTGTAGCCGATGGTGGTGTCGATCGCGCGCTGCGCCATGCCGGCGTTGTTGAGCGCGCCCCACAGCCGCTCGACCTGGAACTGCTCCATCTGGTAGATGAAGCCCATGCCCTCCTCGCCGATGCGATAACGCTGCGGCACCCGCACGTCGTCGAAATGCAGCTGGGCGGTGTCGGACGCATGCATGCCCATCTTGCGCAGCTTGCGCGCGACCGTCACGCCCTGGGTCTTCATCGGCACGATGATCAGCGACTTGTTGCGGTGCGCCGCGCCGTCCGAGGTGTTGGCCAGCACGCAGCAGAAGTCGGCCTGCGTGCCGTTGGTGGTCCACATCTTGCCGCCGTTGATGACGTAGTCGGCGCCGTCCTTGCGCGCGGTGGTCTTGATCGAGGCCACGTCGGAGCCGCTGCCGACCTCCGAGACGCCGAGGCAGGCCACGTACTCGCCGGTGATCGCGGGCGCCAGGAACTCGTCGCGCAGTTCCCTGCTGCCGCGATGCGCCAGCGCCGGCGTCGCCATGTCGGTCTGCACGCCGATGGCCATCGGGATGCCGCCGCAGTTCATGCGCGCGAGGCCTTCGGCCAGCACCGCGCCGTACGAATAGTCGAGCCCCGAGCCGCCGTTCTCGACCGGCTTGGTCAGGCCCAGCAGGCCGAGTTCGCCGAGGCGGCCGAAGACCTGGTGCGCCGGAAAGATCTCGTCGCGCTCCCATTCGTCGACATGGGGATTGACCTCGGTGTCGATGAAGCGGTTCAGCGTGTCGCGCAGAGCCTCGTGTTCGGGTGTCAGCTGCATGCCGTGAACCTCAGGGACGAGCTACGGAGAACTGCATCTTCTGCGGCTCGCGCAGCTCGGCGTCGCGGCAGATCGACAGCACCTTCGAGAGTACCGCGCGGGTGTCGCGCGGATCGATCACGCCGTCGTCGAGCAGCCGCGCGCTGGTGGTGAACACGCTCATCTGGCTGTCGAAGCGCTCGATGATGCGGCGCTCCATCTCGTCGAGCTTGGCCTGGTCGACCTCGCCCTTTCGCTTCATCGCTGCCTCGGTGACGATGACCATGGTCTTGGCGGCCTGCTCGCCGCCCATCACTGCAGTCTTGGCGTTGGGCCACGAGAAGCAGAAGCGCGGATGAAAGCCACGGCCGCACATGCCGTAGTTGCCGGCGCCGAAGGAGGCGCCGCAATAGATCGTGATCTGCGGCACGGTGGCGTTGGTCACGGCCTGGATCATCTTGGAGCCGTGCTTGATCATGCCGGCCTCCTCGTGGTCGCGCCCAACCATGAAGCCGGTGGTGTTGTTGAGGTAGAGGATCGGCGTCTTCGACTGGCAGCAGGCCTGGATGAAGTGCGTCGCCTTGGTGGCGCCGGCCGTGTCGATCGGCCCGTTGTTGGTGACGATGCCCAGCGGCAGGCCCTCGATCTTGATGTGGCCGACCACGGTGGCGCCGCCGTAGTTCTCGCCGAACTCCAGGAACTCGGAGTCGTCGGCGATGCGGGCGATGACCTGCTTCATGTCGACCGGGCGCTTGTGGTCCATCGGCATGATGCCGAGCAGTTCCTCGGCGTCGTGGCGCGGCGGCTTGAAGCGGCGCGGCGGCTCCGCGGGCAGGTCGCGGTTCCAGTCGATGTTGGCCATGATCTCGCGGGCGATCCGGATCGCGTCGCGGTCGTCCTCGGCCAGGTAGTCGCCGAGGCCCGAGATCGAGGTGTGCATCACGGCGCCGCCCAGCTCCTCTTCGGTGGCGATCTCGCCGGTCGCGGCCTTGAGCAGCGGCGGGCCCGCCAGGAAGGCCCTCGAGCGGCCCCGCACCATGACGATGTAGTCAGAGAGACCGGTCTGGTAGGCCCCGCCCGCGGTCGACGAGCCGTGCGTCACCGTGAGCACTGGCAGGCCAGCGGCCGAGATGCGCGCGAGGTTGCGGAACAGGTTGCCGCCGGTCACGAACTCCTCGACCTTGTAGGTCATGAGGTTGGCGCCCGCGCTCTCGACCAGTTGGATGTAGGGCAGCTTGTTCTCGAGCGCCAGTTCCTGCATGCGCAGCTGCTTGGGGATGCCCATCGGCTGCAACGCACCGGCATCGATACCCGAGTCGGAGGCGTTGACCATGACCCGCACGCCCGAGACCCAGCCGATGCCGCCGATCACGCCGCCGCCCGGCACGCTCTTCTCGAGGTCGGGGTTGTCCAGGCCGAGGCCGGCCAGCGACGAGATCTCGAGAAAGGGCGTGCCCGGGTCGAGCAGCAGCGACAAGCGCTCGCGCGGCAGCAGTTGGCCGCGCTTCTCGAAGCGCTCGCGCGACTTGGCCGAGGTGGCGACGCTGCGCCGCTCGCAGGCGTGCACGCGCTCGATCAGCGCAAGCATGCCGTCGCGGTTGGCCTTGAAGGCTTCGCTGCCGGGGGAGATGGTCGATTCGATGGTTGCCATGTGCGCTTTGCCCGCCGCGCTGGAGCGGGTCGATGGTGTGTATGTCCGGCAAGCTTAGGCATCGGCCACCACGCGGTCTTGCGCAAACTCGCTGCGCTGGAAACCCGGGAGGACGCCGCGGCGGGACTTTCAGCGCCTGGACGCAAGCGTTTCGCGCCCCCGCCCGCTAGCCTTGGCTCGCATCCACCGCCGGCCCGGCACCGCATCCCATGTCCATCCTCCCCCACCCCTCCGACCAGGGCGCCGCCCGCCTCCCGGTGCGCGGCAGCGCCGATCTGCTGGCACGCGAGGCCGTCCCGCTCGACGAGCGCTTCGCCGGCATCGATTCCACCCTGGACGTGTTCCGGCTCGCCGCGGCCGCCTGGCCCGATCGCCCGGCGCTGAGCTTCGTGCCGGACGGCAGTGCGGAGGCCGAGCCCGTCGACATCAGCTACGCGCAGCTGCACGAGCGCATCGTGCGCACCGCCAACCACCTGGCCTCGCTGGGCTTGCAGCGCGACGACTGCGTCGCCTACCTGCTGCCGAACCTGGCCGAGGCGCACTACTGCATCTGGGGCGCCCAGGCGGTCTGCCGGGTGGCGGCCGTCAATCACTTCCTGGAGCCGGCCCAGATCGCCGACCTGCTGAAGGCGATGGATGCCAAGGTGGTGATCACCGCCTCGGCCGCCGAATCGCCGGAACTGTGGGCGAAGATCGCGCCGGTTTTGGCCGCCCTGCCCGGCCTGCGCGAGACCCTGGTGGTCGGTGCCGCAGATCCGGCCGCGCTGCCACCCGGCGTCCACCGTTTCGACGACGCCCTGGCCACCCAGCCCGTCGAGCCGACCTTCACGCCGCCGCACGCCCCGGAGGCCCTCGCCGCCTGCTTCCACACCGGCGGCACCACCGGCACGCCGAAGATCGCGCAGCTCTCGCACCGTGCCCTGGTGGTCAACAGCTGGATGCTGGGCGAGATGTTCGACATCCGGCCCAGCGACGTGATCGTCTGCGGCCTGCCGCTGTTCCACGTCAACGGCGTGGTCGTCACCGGCCTCGCACCCTTCATGCACGGGGCGCGCGTGCTGCTCGCGGGCGGCGACGGCTTTCGCAATCCGAAGCTGATCGCAGGCTTCTGGCGGTTGGTCGAGCGCTACCGCGTCACCACCTTCTCGGGCGTGCCGACGGTGTACGCGGCGCTGCTCAACGTGCCGATCGCAGGCGCCGACGTGTCGTCGCTGCGCTTTGGCATCTGCGGCGCGGCACCGATGCCGGTCGAGATGTTCCGGCGCTTCGAGCAGGCCACCGGCATCCGCCTGCTCGAGGGCTTCGGCATGACCGAGACCACCGCCTGCGCCTCGGTGAACCCGCGCGACGGCGAACGCCGCGTCGGCTCGATCGGCCTCCCGGTGCCCTACGGCCGCATGAAGACCGTGATCCTCGACGAGCGCGGCAGCTGTCTTCGCGATGCCGAAACCGACGAGATCGGCGTGGTCGCGATCCAGGGGCCGCACCTGACGCCCGGCTACCGCGACCCGCGGCACGACGCCGGCCTGTGGCTGCCGGGCGGCTGGCTCAACTCGGGCGACCTCGGGCGGCGCGATGCCGACGGCTACTTCTGGCTGGTCGGCCGCGCCAAGGACCTGATCATCCGCGGTGGCCACAACATCGACCCTTCGATGATCGAGGAAGCGCTGGCGAAGCATCCCGAGGTCGAGCTGGTGGCCGCGGTCGGCCGCCCCGATGCCTATGCCGGCGAGCTGCCCGTGGCCTACGTCAAGCTGCGCCAGGGCGCGCGCGCTGACGCGGAAGAACTCAAGGCCTTCGCCAAGGCCCACGTCACCGAACGCGCCGCCGCGCCGAACTGGGTCGAGTGCATCGACACCATGCCGGTCACCGCGGTCGGCAAGATCTTCAAACCCACGCTGCGCAAGCACGCCATCGCGCGCACCCTGCGCGAGCTGTTCGCCGCCGGCGACCTGCAGCACGCCGGCATCGAGGTGCGCGACGACCGCACGCACGGCGTCGTCGCCGTGGTGGCGGTGGCCGACGAGGCCGCCCGCGCCCGCGTGGCCGAACTCAGCGCCGGACTCGCGCTGCAGGTGCAGAGCACCGTCGCGATCCGCTGATCCTTCATTCACCAGGAGACGACACGCATGATTTCGAGAAGAAGATTCAGCCAGGCGACCGCGGCCGGCCTGCTGCTGCCCGCCACGGGTGTCGCGCTCGCCCAGACCGGCGACATCAAGGTGGCGTTGATCGTCGCCAAGACCGGCCCCTTCGAGGCCTATGCCAAGCAGGACGAACTGGGCTTTCGCATGGGGCTGGAGTACCTCACGGGCGGCAGCATGGCGATCGATGGCCGCAAGGTGCAGATCATCGTCAAGGACGACCAGTTGCGGCCCGACCTGTCGAAGGCGCTGCTGGCCGAGGCCTATGCCGACGACAAGGTCGATATCGCGGTCGGCGCCGGCGGCTCGTCGGGCACGGTGGCGGCGCTGCCGATCGCCGAGGAGTACAAGAAGATCCTGATCGTCGAGCCGTCTGCGGCCGACTCGATCACCGGCGACAAGTGGAACCGCTACGTGTTCCGCGTCGCGCGCACCACCAGCCTCGACGCCACGGCCTCGGTGTCGGCCTTCGGCGGGCCGGTGACCGTGGCCTTCCTGGCGCAGGACAACGTGTTCGGCCGCGACAACGTCACGGCCTACAAGGAAGCCTTCGCCCGGCTCAACCCGCAGGCGAAGATGGGCCACGAGGAGTTCGTGCCGCAGGGCACCACCGACTTCACCGCACCGTTCCAGCGCGTTGCCGATTCGCTCAAGGGCACGAGCGGCCGCAAGGTGCTGGTGATCCCATGGGGCGGCGAGCACCCGATCCGCAAGCTGGCCGGCATGAACCCCGAGCGTTTCGGCATCGAGCTGTCCCCCGGTGGCTCGCTGTTGAGCGTGATGCAGACCTGGCGCGAGTTCGAGGGCCTTGAGGGCGGCACCTACTACCACTACAAGTTCCCGCGCAACAAGGCCAACGACTGGCTCGTGACCGAGCACATGAAGCGCTACAAGATGCCGCCGGACTTCTTCGTCTGCGGTGGCTTCTCGGCCGCCAGCGCGGTCGTGACCGCGATCCGCAAGGCGCGCTCGACCGATACCGAGAAACTGATCGCGGCGATGGAGGGCATGGACTTCGAGACGCCGAAGGGCACCATGACCTTTCGCCGGGAAGACCATCAGGCCATGATGCCGATGTACCACTTCAAGATGAAGAAGCGGGCGCAGCAGAGCGACGAGTGGGACATCCTCGAACTGGTGCGCGAGATCCCGGCGTCGGAGATCAAGCTGCCGATACGCAACAAGCGCACAGGGTAACCGGCCTCGCGTACGGTGCGCGTCGGCGGCCCCCTTCGAGGCGCCGCTGGGGCCGCTGCGACGCCGATCAGTTCGATCTCGCACCTAGCGAGATCGGCTCGATGCTGCTGGTCATCAACGACGCGTTTGGYGAGCGTGCGCAGAAGGTCGACTCGGCCATCAAGTCGGTGCTCCAGGCTTGCGGACCGCCCGAGCGGACTCTGGGTCCGCGAACTCCCGGCTGAGCCGGTTGGCCCGGAGACTCACCCGCAGTTTCGGGATCAGCGCCGCAGGGCCATACGACCGCTTGCTGCGACGAAACCCCGCCATCCCCATGTCCTGCTCGAAATTGAGCCAGGCCACCGGGCGCGCGAAACTGCGGCAGAAGTGCTGGAACATGTACGGGTAGATGCCGACATGGCTGTCCAGCCCCTTGGCGAAGCGCATCGCGAACACGCCGGGCTGCAGTTCCTGCGCCAGCACGAAGCCCAGCGGCTGCTCGCCCGCGAAATGAACGAAGCCTTCGAGGCCGAAGGCCGCCGCGTCGGCGATGGCGTCGAGGCAGGCGGACTCGTCGGCCTCGCCCCGTGCCTTGCTCTTTTGTTCCATCCATTCCCGCAGCACCTGCCGCGCGGCATCGCTCGTGTCGGCGCTGAACGGCAGGCCGTGCGGCGTGCAGGTGGCCAGCAACTGGCGCACCTGATTGCGCTTCTTCGCCAGCGTCCGGCCGGGATACCCGGCGAACTGCCGGGCGTCGAAGAGGTAGTCCGCATCGTCGGGCGAACTCCACTGGCGAAACTCCGCTGGCGGGAGCCTTGCGGCCTGGGCCTGCGGAATCGGGTACAGGCAGTCGTGGCCTTCGAGCAACTGGCGCAGCACATCGAGCGGCGCGTCGTGCACCGTGAACAGCGGCATCAGGTGCCGCGCGCCGTCGTAGGCGCGACCCGAGATGCAGGGCCAGTCGCCGGGCAGGTAACGGTAGTCATGCACCTCCCGAAAAAGATAGAGATTCGAGAAGGCATGGTCCGACAGGCACTGCTCGGCGCTTCCTTCACGCAGCCTGGACAGTGCATCTTCGATCGGCCGCCGCAGCGCCAGCGTGAGCGGCAACCCGCTCATGCAGCCGCGCGGGCCACCTGGCGCACGCCCGGCGCAGGCGCATCGGCCGGCGGCCCGGCGAAGCACTGCGCGATCGATAGCCACTCGCGGGCCGAGCCGTTGCTGTAACGCAGCCTGGTGTCGGCCAGGTTGCGCCGCTGCGTCACGAGCAGGCAGAAATCGATCGCGCTGCCGAGCACGAATTCGGGCGAGGCGGGATCGCCCCAGTGCCAGGTGTCGTCCCCGGGCGCATCGAGCGAGATGAACGGGACCACCGCCGGCACCGGCAGCCTGCGGTTGACGAAAGTCCAGCCAAAGGTGGTGACGCCGATGTGGGCGATGTGCTTGAGCCGCGGCGTGCCGGCGCGCTCGCGGCCGACCACGTCCCACACGTCCTGCCCGTGCGCCCAGGTCTCCATGAGCCGCGCCGACGCGAACGAGCGCGCGCTCATGCTCGGCCCGTACCACGGCAGCCGCGCCTTGGGGTCGAGCGCGGCCAGCAGGTCGGCGAGCCGCGTCGCGATCGGCTCCCAGTGCGCGAGCAGACCGGCGCCGTCGAGGTGGCCGTACTTCTCGCGTGCGATCGCGCTGATCTCGCGGCCGGTGGCCAGCACCGCGGTCAATGCCGCGGTGTCGCGCGCAAAGGCCTCGGCGTCGGTGGCGGAGAGTGTCGCGGTCTGGTCGAAGTAGCAGAGGTGGGCGACCTCGTCCCAGGGCGTCCAGCCGTAGAAATCGCTCTTCAGGCGCCATTGAGCGGGCGTGAGGCTGCGGCAGATCTCGGCGAGTTCGCGGTACTCGGCGCGCAGGTCGTCGGCGGTGTCTTTCATCGTGAATCCTCGTGCTGCACTTCAAAGGCCCAGCTGCCGCGCCGCGAGATCCTTCATGACTTCCTCCGAGCCGCCGCCGATCATCATGACCTTGACCTCGCGGTAGATGCGCTCGCTCTGCGTGCCACGCATGTAGCCCATGCCGCCGAGCAGCTGCACCGCCTGGTCGGCGCAGAACTGCATCGCCTGCGTGGCCTGCACCTTGGCCAGGCAGACGCGCGCCACCAGCCGCGCCGGATCGGCCAGCTTGTGCTCGATGCGGTAGGCCAGGTCGTACACCAGCGTGCGCGAGGCGTCGATGCGCAGCGTCATGTCCATCAGCTTGTGCCGCACCACCTGGCGCTCCGACAGCGGCATGCCGAAGGAGATGCGCTGGCGGGTCCAGTCGACCGCCTCCTTCAGGCAGACCTCGGCGAAGCCGCAGGCCAGTGCCGACATGAACAGGCGCTCGGTGTTGAAGTTGTTCATGAAGGTCTTGAAGCCCTTGTTCTCGACGCCGACCAGGTTGGCGACCGGCACCCGGCAGTTGTCGAAGCGCAGGTGCGCGGTGTCGGAACTCCACCAGCCCATCTTCTTGAGCGCGGTGCGTTCGAGGCCCGGCGTGTCGCCATCGATCAGCAGCACCGAGATGCCGCCCGCGCCCTTGATCGCCGGATCGGTGCGCACCGCCGTGGTGATGAAGTCGGCCCGCATGCCCGAGGTGATGAAGGTCTTCTCGCCGTTGACGACGTAGTGGTCGCCGTCGCGCACCGCGGTGGTCTTGAGCGCGGCGACGTCGGAGCCGCCCGAGGGCTCGGTGACCGCCAGCGCGGCGATCTTCTCGCCAGCCAGCACCGGCGGGATCACGCGCTGCTTGAGTTCCTCGCTGCCGGCATGGAGGATCGGCGGCAGCGCGATGCTGTGCGAATTCAGCGAGGCCTGGAGACCGCCCCCGCCGCAGCGCGCGAATTCCTCGGCCACGATGAGCTGGAAGAACACGTCGGCCGGCGTTCCGCCATAGGCCTCCGGATAGCCCAGACCCTGCACGCCGAGCGAAGCCGCCCGCGCATAGAGCTCGCGCGGGAAGGTTTCGGCCTCGTCCCATTCGGCGACGAAGGGCGTGATCTCGCGCGAGATGAACTCGCGCAGGCTGGCGCGGAACTGCTCGTGCTCGGGCGTGAAATAGAAGGGCAGCGGCGGCGCCTCGAGAAATTCCATGGGTATCTCCTGTCTGGTCCGAGGCTAGCGACGCAGGATGCCCAGGTCTTGCGCCGACTGGCTGCTTCGCAGCAAGGCAAAATCAACGGCTCTCCCGTATCTACCGTGGCCCGCTGCCCCTGCGGCCCTTCCGAAATGAGCTTTCAATCACGCGCTGCCCGCATGTTCGGCGCGCGCACGCTGCTGCTGTGCTGCGGCCTGTCCGGCATCATGGTCGGCCCGGCCCATGCCGACCCTGTCCAAGGCCCGAGCTGGGGAGCGATCGCGTCCAGGGACGGGTGGTACGGCTACTCGTTCAACCACCGTTCCCGCAGCGCCGCGGAAGCCGCGGCACGCGCCCAATGCGATCGCGCGGCGGGGCGCTCGGGCACCTGTGTCGTCCGCGGATCCTTCGATCGCTCCTGCGGCGCGCTCGCGACCGGAAACTATGGCGAATGGGGCACGGCCAGCGCCGCTTCGGCGGACGCTGCGGGCAAGGCGGCTGCCGGACAGTGCGACAGTCACCTGCCCACCCAGCCTTGCAAGGTGGTCGTCAGCGTCTGCTCGCCGCCCTGAGCGCCATCGGGCAAGCCCGGATTCAGGCAGCAGCGATCGACAACGGCCTGCGCTTGGGCAGAATGCGGACGCTACCGTCGCCACACAGCCCGAGGAGTGAATGCATGTCGACTGCACTGCGCAACATGGTCGTGGCCGGGATGAGCGCCATCGTGATGGGCGGCGCCTTGGCCCAGGTCGAACGGCGTCCGGTGGAGCCCGCGAGCGCGGCGGAGCCGGTGTTCACGCGTGCGCGCGTCAGGTCATTCCACGAGGAGCCCGGCGGCAAGTTCTATGTCCGCTTGAAGCTGCTGCCCAGGGCCAAGATTCCGTTTTCGACGCAGACCTTCAGGGTGACGGACCGCGCGTTGCTGACTGGCATTCAGGAGGGCGCGTGGGTCAAGTTCACGTCCAGGCACATCGACGGCGAGAACACGGTGACATCGATCCAGGCCGTTGCGGAGTGCGTCCGCTTTCAGCAGTGCGACTGACGTTCCTGCGCTTTCGCATCGCCCGACCGTTGGAGCCCGCGGTTGCGACGTCGGCGCACCTTGGCGCTCAATCCGCGATGCTGGAGCCTTCCGGCACGTCGTCGGCTCCCGCCCGGTACCAGCGCGGGTAGAACAACGCCACCTGCGGCCCGTCGGACGCCAGCGCATGGCAGCCGTCGAGCTGGAAGGGCTTCTGCGTCTCGGACACCGCGAGGTCCGCGCCGACCAGCGTCTGGAGCACGCCGGTGCTCAGGGTGCGCAACAGCTCCGACATGTGGGTGCAGCCGCGCAGGCCGCCGAACAGGCGCGCCGCGGCCCGGTTGAAGCCCGGGCCCACGCGCAGTCCGATCAGTGCCGCATAGTCGGGGGCGATCGCGCCGCAGACCTCGTCGAACGGCGCCGCATCGGTGGCGGCCGCCACATCGACGATCAGTGCAGTGTCATCGACCGTGAGCCGCAGCCACATCGAGTGGATCGGCGCGCCGCCACGCCGCTCGCCACCGGGAAAACGGAAGTCGTGGTTTCGGATGTCCTCCAGATGGCCTTCGACGTCCCAGAGGCCGTCGGCACGGCGAAAGCCGCGGATCGTGATGGTGCGGCCGTGCACCTCGGTGCGTTCGGCGGAAGATGGTGGCAATGGCATGGCAGTAGCGTCAATGATGCCATCAGCGGGCCATCCGCATCTTGCGCGCAACGGCCGGGCCCCGACAGCGAGTTCGCGCAAGCCTTGCGCGGGGCGGATCGCTAATCTCCTTTTTCTCGTTGACATCCCGCCGATACAGAGGAGCGAACCGCCATGACCACCCCCCCGCCCGCACAGAAAGCCGTCCGCATCGGAGGCGCCTCGGGCTTCTGGGGCGACAGCATGGTGGCCGCTCCGCAGCTCGTGAAGCTCGGCCGGCTCGACTACCTGGTGTTCGATTTCCTGGCCGAGACCACGATGGCGATCCTGGCCTCGGCGCGCGCCAAGAAGCCGGAGATGGGCTACGCCACCGACTTCGTCGACATCGCGATGAAGCCGGTGCTGGCCGAGGTCAAGCGCCAGGGCATCAAGGTGGTGAGCAATGCCGGCGGCATCAATCCGCACGGCTGCGCCGCCGCGCTRCAGGCGCTGGCCCAGGCCGAAGGCGTGGCCCTGCGCATCGCCGTGGTCGAGGGCGACGATGTCAGCGCGCAGATGCCGGCGTTGCGCGACCAAGGCACGCGCGACATGTTCACCGGCGAGGCGCTGCCCGAGAAGGTGCTGAGCGCCAATGCCTACCTGGGGGCGCTGCCGATCGCCGCCGCGCTGGCGGCCGGCGCCGACGTGGTGATCACCGGGCGCTGCGTCGACAGCGCGGTCACGCTCGGGCCGCTGATGCACGCGTTCGGCTGGAAGCGCGACGACTACGATTTGCTGGCCTCGGGCAGCCTGGCGGGCCACATCATCGAGTGCGGCTGCCAGGCCACCGGCGGCCTGCACACCGACTGGGAAGAGATCCCCGACTGGGCCCACATGGGCTACCCGATCGTCGAATGCCATGCCGACGGAAGCTTCGTCGTCACCAAGCCCGAGGGCACCGGCGGCAAGGTGATCCGCGCCAACGTGGCCGAGCAGCTGCTCTACGAGATCGGCGATCCGGGCGCCTACCTCTTGCCTGACGTGGGCTGCGACTTCCGCGAAGTCGTGATCGAACAGGTCGGCCCCGACCGCGTGCGCGTGGGCCCGGCGCGCGGGCGGGCGCCCTCCCCGAGCTACAAGGTCTCGGCGACGCAACTCGACGGCTTCCGCTGCGCCGGCAGCATGGTCTTCATCGGCATCGACGCCGAGAAGAAGGCGGTGCGCACCGCCGAGGCGATCATCGAGCGCACCGGCGAGATCCTGCAGCAGATGGGCCTGCCGCCCTTCACCTCGACCTGCATCGAAGTGATCGGCTCCGAGTGGCTCTACGGCCCGCACGCGCGCACGCGACAGGTGCGCGAAGTGACGATGCGCGTGGTCGCCAACCATCCACAGAAGGCGGCGCTCGCGATGTTCGCGCGCGAGATCGCGCCCTCGGGGACCTCGTGGGCGCCCGGCACCACCAGCCCGGGTGGCGGCCGGCCCGCGGTGTCGCCGCTGATCAAGCCCTTCGCGTTCACGCTGGACAAGGCGAAGGTGCCGGTGGCCTTCGTGCTGGACGGCGAGCGCCATCCGGTCGAGATCCCGGTGAGCGCCGAGGGCGCGCCGGCGACGCCGAGCGCCGAGCCGCCGGCCTTCGCCGGGGGCGACGGCGAGCAGGTCGAGGTCCGCCTGATCGATCTTGCCTGGGCGCGCAGCGGCGACAAGGGCAACCTGTCGAACATCGGCCTGATCGCGCGCCGCCCGGAATGGCTGCCGCTGCTGTGGGCGCGAGTGACGCCCGACTTCGTCGGCGACTACTTCGCGCACCTGGTGCACGGCCGGGTCGAGCGCTTCCACCTGCCCGGCACGGCGTCGATGAACCTGCTGCTGCACGACGCGCTCGACGGCGGCGGGCCGTCGTCGATGCGCATGGACCCGCTGGGCAAGGGCATGGCGCAGATGCTGCTCGATGCGACGGTGCGAGTGCCGCGCAGTGTGGCCGTGGCGGCGGGGCGGCGCGACTGACCGCGCCCCGACCAGCTTGCAGTGCCTGCGTCCGACATCGCCCCCGGGACGCCGAGGGATCAACGGGAGGCCGGGCGAGACATTCCTCACGCTTCGACCCGGTTTCGTGAACCGTGAAGGCGCCTCTCGGATCACTTTTCAGCCACGCTTAAGGATCGACGAAGAGACTGGTCTCAAGGCAAGGGAACAGTCCCGAGCCCGACCGAAAAGGATCCAACGCCATGAAGCCGTCCGCCGCCCCCGCGCCCCTCACGCCAGCGCAGATCAAGTTCGTGCTCGAGCTGCTCGAGATGCGCCAGCTGGCGCCGAAGGAGACCGCCGCGATGTTCAACCGGTCGACCCAGGTCGGCACCTTCACCGAAGCCCAGCAAGAGGCCCTCGAGATCCTCTTCTCGCTCGAGGAAGACGAGATCCCCGACGCCCTCTTCGATTTCGCCGATGACGACGCCCGCGACATCGTTCGCGATGGGCTGGTGCACGAAGCACGGCTCAGCTTCGTACGCGCCTGAGAACGGCAACGCCGGGCGTCGAGCGCGCTCGACGCCCGGCACTCGGGTGCCCATGGGGGAGCACCCGTCCGGGCAGCGCA
Organism: Variovorax sp. P1_H12_2; assembly: GCF_056405335.1. Lineage (NCBI taxonomy): Bacteria > Pseudomonadati > Pseudomonadota > Betaproteobacteria > Burkholderiales > Comamonadaceae > Variovorax > Variovorax sp. P1_H12_2. Next base: position 3,981 of record NZ_JBFUCI010000012.1, on the reverse strand, counting down.
CATCGGTTCAGTCGTGCAGCAGATCCTCCATCAGCTCGCGAACGATCGCCAGCGCGGGCGCGGGCGTGCGCCGGCGCAGGGTGACCAGGCCGAAGCGGGCGGTGCGTTCCATCGGCGGCGTCATCTTCAGCTCGACCAGGTCGGGCGCGGCCGCGCGAATCGCCAGCAGCACGGCGTCGCTGCGGCGCGCCACCTCGACCAGGCTCGCGACCTCCTCGCACTGCAGCGTCACGCACTGCGCCGGATGCGCCTCGGGGCCGTAGGTTTCGATCAGGCTGCGGGCCACCTCGTCGCTCAGCGGCGTCGAGGCGATCGGGTAGCGCTGAACGGCCGCGAAGCTCACGCCGCCACGGCTGCGTGCCAGCGGGTGGCCGCGCCGGCACATGAAGACGCCACGCATCTCGCGCAGCATGCCGACTTCGAGATCGGCGCCGGGCGCCAGCGAACGCGCATCGAGCACCAGCGCATCGAGCGTGCGCGCCCGCAAGGCCTGCGTGAGCATCTCCGTGCCGCCGCGCGCCACCGCCACGCGCACCTTTGGATGGTGGGTCGCCATGTGCATCAGCAGCGGCGTCATCAGCATGGCGCCCGGGCCCGAGCCCATGCCGATGCGCAGGGCTCCGCCCTGCCCCGCGCGCATCTGCCGGCCGCTGTCGCGCAGTTCGCCGGCTTCGAACACCAGCTGTCGCGCGCGCTCCGCCACATCGCGGCCGAAGGGCGTCAGCTCGCTGCGGCGCCCGACCCGATCGAACAGCGGCATGCCGAGCTCGTCCTCGAGCGCGCGGATGCTGCGGCTGAACGCCGGCTGCGTGATGCACATCGCCTGCGCCGACTTGCTGAAGGACCCGCTCTCGGCCAGCGCGATCAGGTGCCTGAGCTGAACCAGCGTCACGCGGGAGTCCCCGAAGATCCATGCATTGAAGTAATCGTTTAGCGGACAACAATGCATTGGATGTTCTCATGCGGCGCTCCTACGATGCAAGCGCGTCCCCGCCCACAGCCCATCGCCAGGAGCCCCATGAAGACCTTCTTCCAACGTTCGATCGCCGGCCTGCTGCTGCTGGCCGCCGGCGCCGCGTTCGCCCAGACCTACCCGAGCAAGCCCGTGAACCTGATGGTGCCGTACCCCGCCGGCGGACCCTCGGACGCGGCGGCGCGCATCTTCACGATGCCGCTGGGCAAGGAGCTCGGCCAGCAAGTGATCGTCGAGAACCTCGGCGGCGTCGCCGGCGCGCTGGCGGCGCAGAAGGTGCTGGCGGCGCCCGCCGACGGCTACTACTTGTTCCAGGGCTCGCCCAACGAGGTGATCCTCGCGCCGCTGGCCAACGCCGCGGTGAAGCTCAAGGCCGAGGATTTCCGGCTGGTCCATCCGGTGACCGATGCGGTGATGGTGGTGGTGGCCCGCAAGGAACTGCCCGCCAACAACGTCGACGAACTCATCGCGCTGGCGCGCAAGTCGGACGACAAGCCGCTGACCTACGGCAGCGTGGGCATCGGTTCGCTCTACCACCTGATCCTCGAGGATGTCCAGAAACGCACCGGCATCCAGCTGATCCATGCGCCGTACAAGGGCAACGCGCCGCTCTTGACCGACCTCGGCGGCGGCCAGGTCGACTTCGCGGTGCTGGTCTACAGCGCCGGTATGGGCGCGATGGCCGACCAGGGTCGCCTCAAGGTGATCGGCCAGCTCGGCGCGCAGCGCTCGGAGCTGCTGAAGAACGTGCCCACGGTCAGCGAAGGCAAGGAGCTGAAGGACTTCGCGTTCCAGATCTGGAGCGGCTTCATGGTGCCGAAGAACACGCCCGAAGACGTCGTGCAGCGCCTGCACAAGGCGATCGGCGCGACCTTGAAGGACCCCGGCGTGCGCTCGCAGCTGGCGGCCCAGACCCAGCTGGCGGCACCGCCGATGACGCTGGCCGAATCGGCGAAGTTCTACGAGAACGAGACGGCGCGCTATCGTGCGATCGCCAAGTCGATCAACCTGCAACCGCAATAGGAACAAGGACAGGGACACCATGAGCGCACTCCTCGACCAACTGCACCGGCAATCGGATGAATTCATCGGCCTGCGGCGCGACATCCACCACCACCCCGAACTCGCCTTCGACGAGCACCGCACCTCGGCCCTGGTGGCCGAGAAGCTGCAGGCCTGGGGCTACGAGGTCGAGCGCGGCCTCGGCGGCACCGGCGTGGTGGGCCGGCTGGTGCGCGGCGATGGCCAGCGCCGGCTCGGCCTGCGCGCCGACATGGACGCGCTGCCGATCGACGAGGCCACCGGCCTGGACTACGCCAGCGGCAACGCCGGCGTGATGCACGCCTGCGGCCACGACGGCCACACGGCGATGCTGCTGGCGGCGGCACGCCACCTGGCCGAACGGGGCCGCTTCTCGGGCACGCTGAACCTGATCTTCCAGCCCGCCGAGGAAGGCGGCGGCGGCGCGGTCAGGATGATGGACGACGGGCTGTTCGAGAAGTACCCGTGCGACGCGATCTTCGCGATGCACAACATGCCCGGCATACCGCAGGGCCGCCTGGTGCTGCGCGAGGGCCCGACCATGGCCTCGTCCGACTACGCCACGGTCACCCTGACCGGCGTCGGCGGCCACGGCGCCATGCCGCACCGCGCCGCCGACCCGGTCGTGGCCGCGGCCAGCATCGTGATGGCGCTGCAGACCGTGGTGTCGCGCAACATCGACCCGCTGCAGATGGCGGTGGTCACGATCGGCGCGCTGCATGCCGGCAAGGCCAACAACGTGATTCCGCAACAGGCGACGCTGGAGATCAGCCTTCGCGCGCTTGACCGCGAGGTGCGCGCCACGCTCGAGCGGCGCGTGAAGGCGCTGATCGCGGCGCAGGCCGAGAGCTTCGGCGTCACGGCACGCGTCGACTGGCGGCCCGGCTACGCGGTGCTGGTCAACACGCCCGACGAAACCGCCTTCGCGCGCGAGGTGGCGCTCGAACTGGTCGGCGCCGACCGCGTCACGCTGCAGGGGCCGGCAGTGCCGGGCAGCGAGGACTTCGCCTTCATGCTCGAACGGCTGCCGGGCAGCTACCTGTTCATCGGCAACGGCGACGGCGACAGTGCCGGCGCCTGCATGGTGCACAACCCGGGCTACGACTTCAACGACGACAACGTGGCGATCGGCTCGGCCTACTGGGCGCTGCTGACGGAACGCTTCCTGCCCGCCTGAGGAGCACGCGCCGGTACAATGGCGGCCTTCCCGGTCCCGCCCATGCCGCACATTTCGCACGCCCACAGCCGCAACCATGCCCCGCATGGCGCAGCGGCGCGCGCGTGCACGGCCTGCGGTTCGACCGCCCTGCTTTCCCACGCCGTGCGGGGAAAGCAGGAAGCCACCACTTCCTGATCTCCCCCGCACGGCCGCCTGCACTTCCTGCGCCGCGAAGGCTTCGCGGCGTTCACCTTTGCACGCCCGGGAAACGTCATGGAACTCACCAAGAATTTCGTCAAGGCCAAGCGCCCCTGCGCTGACGGCTACCGCTGGTTCATCCGCCACGGACAAGACAACACGGACTACCAGCATCTGCTCGATGCGCTGGTCGCGGACGCCCGCATCGACGACGCCTGCTGGCTGCTGACGCAGTTCGGCCCGACCGACGCCGTGCTGGCTCTCGACGCCCTCGAGGCCGACGCGATCGTCTTCGCGGGCTCGCTGCAGGTGCGCACCGGCATCGATGTCGGGGGCATCGTGCGCGCCGGCCGCATGATCCGCGCCGCTGGCGGCATCCGTGCCGGCGGTGCGATCGTTGCCGGCGAGGACCTCGAGTCCGGCGCCGGCATCTTCGGCGGCGCGGCGCTCGAAGCCGGCGGCCACATCAAGGCCGCCTGGGGTGTCGAGGCCGAAGGTGCAATCCGATGCGACGGCAACCTGCGCGCCGGCTGGGACCTGCGCGGGGCCGACGCGATCGAGATCGCGGGCAGCGCGTGGGTCGGCCAGGACCTGGTCGCGCAGGGCGCCC